>DDCS01000118.1 GCA_002335345.1 Flavobacteriaceae bacterium UBA2000
AATCAAGATAAAAGATTAATGCTCCGTTTCTCCCTTCACCACTAATCGAAAACCTTCCCCGTGTATGTTAATGATTTCTACCTGAGGATCAACGCTTAAATACTTTCGAAGTTTAGCGATGTAAACATCCATACTACGTGAAGTAAAATAATTATCATCCCGCCAAATTTTTGTCAAAGCCAGTTCTCTCGGCATCAAGTCATTTTTGTGCAAAGCCAAGAGGCGCAACAAATCATTTTCTTTTGGAGAGAGTTTTATCGGCTTTTCTTCTTTATAGGTCAAATAACGCAATTTTGCATTAAGCTGAAACGCACCAAATTTAAAATCGAACAATTTACTATCCCCTTTTGTTTCACTACTTTTTCTCTGGATAATCGCCTTAATTTTCATGAGCAGAACCTCGCTGTCAAATGGCTTGTTTAAATAATCATCAGCACCAATTTTATAACCCTTGAGCACATCCTCTTTCATGGCTTTGGCCGTTAAAAATATAATGGGGACCTCTTGATTCTTTTCTCGAATTTCTTTGGCCAGAGTAAATCCATCCTTGTAAGGCATCATTACATCGAGAATACACAAATCAAAATGATCTTTTTTAAACTTCTCAAAGCCTTCCATACCATTTTTTGCATGAATCACCTCATAGTCATTCATGGTCAGGTAATCCTTGAGTACAGTTCCAAAATTTGGATCGTCTTCAACTAAGAGAATTTTTTTGTTTTGTTTTTCCATTTTTTAAGAGATTAGGTCAAATTTAATGATAAACGTGCTCCCTTTACCTTTTTCGCTTTCGACATAGATTTCGGCATTGTGATCGTCCAGGATACGCTTAACATAGGCCAGTCCCAGGCCATGTCCCTTAACGTTGTGAATATCACCGGTGGGTTCACGATAAAATTTTTCAAATATTCGTTTTTGAGCTGCTTTAGACATCCCTATTCCATTATCGGCCACTTTCAAAATAATGCTGTCCTTAACATTCTCTGTACTTATGGTGATTTCTGGGGCTTGATCTGAATATTTTATGGCATTGTCTAAAATATTAACCATAACGTTAGTCAGGTGCAAATCATTGCCCAATATAGAAGACTTTAAAGCCTCAAAATTTGTGTTTAATTTGCCAGAGCGATTGTCCATCATCAGCGTGACATGACTCATGGCATCTTCGATAATTTCATGCAATTTAATGCGCTCCTTTGGTAGATCTAATTGGTTTTTTTCGAGTTTAGAAATTCGCAAAACATTTTCAACTTGAGCGTGCATTCGCCGATTTTCATCGCGAATCATTTTCATGTATCGCGCGATAAATTCTTTATCATCAGCCACTTTTGGATTTTTCATGGCATCCAAGGCCAAATTAATCGTCGCAATAGGGGTCTTGAATTCGTGCGTCATATTATTAATAAAATCTGTCTTAATTTGAGAGATTTGACGTTGACGCATGAGTTGTGAAAGCGTATTGGAATAAGTCAAAATAATTATTGACGTAAAGATCAGTGAAAGAAGGGCCATCCCAAAAAAGGAATTGAATATTTCCCGGTTTTTATCTGAGAAGTTGACATATAACTGATACTGAGATTCAAAAGAATCATTGACAAACAGGGGTACGCCGTAAGTACTTTGGGGGTGAAGTTGAAAATATCGCGATCGAACTTTTGTCGCCAGATCATTACTATACACCGCAAATTCGAATTTTGATTTTATCCCTCGGTCAGTCGCTTGACGCTCAATTAACCCTTGAATCTCCTGGGCACTTACGCGTTTATGCAAAGGCATTCGTGAGGCTATATTGGATACTGCTTCTTCAAATTGTTTTCGCTCAAAATCACGCAATCGATCAAAATCTACAATGGTCTCAGTCACTTGGCCTTGATCATCAAGAGAGCTGATAATTTTGGTGGTCGTCTTTTGATTGGTGATTTTTTTAAAGGCGATTGAATCAAATTCAAATTCAAAAAAGTAAGACGACAATTTGTAATCTTCTTCAATTATACCATCAGAGAAAATAATTGTTTCATTTTTGTCTTCATTGACAATTCGATAAATCAATTCAGTAACATTGATGTTTTCTGGAGTGTCAATGCTGTCTACGAGACCGCTGTATAACTGATAATAATCCTCGGTTTCCCTTAATTCAATTTGTCGCGATACATCAATTAACAGTTGCCGGACTCCCAGAGAAAACTGATCTTCCTTAGCGTTGAACGCATTGCGTATCCAATAGCCCTGAACAAACACGATGCCCAAAAGTGAAAGAGACATCAAGCCGATTAATAAGGAAAACAATCGTTTGTTCATATGTTAAAATTAAGATTTTAACATCGAGCCATGTTTTGCTTTAACCAAAACTTAACAAACCCAATGAGTGTCATTTTTTATATTAGAATCAAAGGATATTTATCACTTTGACCCTCAGAGAATTATTGTTGAGAAAAACGTTTAGAAAGCTGTGAATGAAGGCGCTTTATTTCAAGATTTAGCGTCTTTAAATCCAAGTTTTCAACGACAAAATCGGCCAAAGGTATTTTTCTTTCATCGGACCACTGCCGATTTAATCGCTCTTTTACCTGTTCTCTAGTCCAAGAATCACGTTTCATCACACGCTCAATTCTAAGATCTTCTGGTGCTGTGATCAAAATACTCAAGTCGCAATTTCTCTCTCCTCCAGTCTCAAATAAAATAGCTGCCTCCTTCAAAATATAGGATCCCTCTTGACAAGAGACCCAACGGTTAAAATCATCAAAAACCTTGGGATGTACTTTTGCGTTCCAGCGATTGAGCAATTCGGGGGTATTAAAGAGCTTTTGAGCAATCCAATCTCGATTTAATTGGCCTAGGTTATTGAAAACATTTTCTCCAAGGAGCTGAATCAATGATTCACGAAGTTCTGCATCTTGTTCCATTAGACGTTTTGCCGCCCGATCGGCATAATAAACCGCAACGCCAAGGTCTTCAAACAGCGCCGCTGCTGTAGTCTTACCTGAGCCGATTCCGCCCGTTAAACAGACGATCCTTGGACTATTGTGCGAATTCAACATAATCAACCTTTTTATGACTTAGTTCGGGCTTATAAACTCCTTGAGGCAGTTGACTCAACCTAGGAATCATAAAACTGTCTTCAGAAATTCGCTCGGTATAATCGCAAATCAATCTAAAATTGGATTTATCATATAAAGCGTATTCGTTTACAGGAATCTCCACAGATAAGATCATCATTTCCGGAAATATTTGGAGCCTTTTTCCTCGTGGAACGTTAATCAGTTCTACGGGTAATTCGATTTGCTTTTGGGTATACTCCAAAATTTGCGCCGACCAATTAATACTGTCCTGCGATCGACTCAGCTCATTTGAAAAAAGCGATTCTAAGGCAATGGATTTACTGACATTAGTTCTTAAACCTTCTAGGCGCGTATAAGTCGTTCTAATCGAGCTCATAGTATCTATTATTTGGGAGGGACCATAAACGGTGATCTCACTAGGCTCTATTATTGGCGAACCAATCATTTTAAACCCTTGCGATAAACTGACCTCTCCTTGGAAAATAACTTTAATTTCTTTTGCAGCCATGCGATCAATGGGCACAACCAGTTCTTTTGTATCGATAGAAATAACCCCTGCGGCGGGCATTTTTTGATAACAAAAAGCCAGTAACTGGTCCTGACTAAATCGAATTTTATTGTTTTGCATCATACGTCCGGCCGAAAGATCAATCACTAGGCTTTTATCGCTAAAGAACTCCGTCAATAATTTAAAACCATTGGCCTTAACCGTTACTAAAAGCACTTTGGGGGCATCCGTCGAAACGAGCGTTTGCTGGGGAAAGTTTGCGTATTCCAAGTTTAGCGTAAATTCTGCCACTAAAGGCTTGGAAAATTTGGTCAAAAACCAAATCGAGGTCGCCAACAACAAAAACATTAAAAACGACCGTAGCTTTTGATTCCTCTTGAATTTTAACAAACTCATAGTGTACTTATTTACGAAACATTTGAGGAAACTTTTTATGAGGGTCACAATGGAGCACACTTAAATAAAACCACCCGCGAATAAAGCCGATGGCGTAGGCTATAGATTGGATCGCAAAGACAAAGGGGATCATGAATAGTGCTCTAAAGGATTTAAGATTGAGCATTCCAGTAAAAGCCAGAAAAATGGCATAAGCCAAAACAAAGTATAACATATTAAAACACCCCAGTAACCCAAGAATTAAAGAAGTGAGTCCCAAAAGGACGACAAAGATCGGCAACCAAAAAACCCAAGAAGCATACTTTGGTTTTTTTACATTTAAAATACTACGGGCTAATCCAAATTTATAAATCTGACGGGCATAACTCGACCAGGTAATGCGTCTTTTATGGTACACCAATGCGCGTTCAATATATTTGGTTTTAAAACCTAAATCCCATAATCGTTGAACGAGTTCTGGATCTTCACCTGGGTGTAAATTGCCAAAACCACCAGAAATTTCAAAGGCCTTTTTACTCATGCCCATATTGAAACTGCGGGGTTCATAGGGCTTCAATTTACGCTTGTTTCCCCGAATCCCTCCTGTGGTCCAAAAAGAAGTCATGACAAAACTAATGGCCTTTTGACGCAAATTAAAATTAGAATGGGCTGCATCAGGACCGCCAAAACAATCCACGTATTCAGCATTTAAGGATTCTTCCACTGCTAAAAGATAATGCGCCGAAAGTAAGCAATCTGAATCCAAAATAATAAAGTAATTCCCGCTGGCCCTTTTCATACCATAATTTCGAGAATCACCAGGACCAGTATTTTCCTTATAATAATAGTGAATATTCATTCCAGGAAATTCACGCATTACTTCGTCACAACCTGGCTTAGAACCATCATCCACCACGACGACTTCAAACGGTATTGACCCCTCTAGTCGCGTCATCGAAGACAACAACTCCCGAAGCTCATCAGGGCGATTATAAACGGGGACGACAAAAGATAACGACAATGGCATAAGACAAAAATAAGCAATAAAAAAGCCATCCGGTTAAGGATGGCTTTCTTGTATAACTAATTATACCTTATTTATTGCTTGATCAACTTGTAAGTGCCCGTTTGACCATCAACAGTTACTTCCATAAGGTAAGCACCTGCAGATAAGTGAGCCACATTTAACTCAGTAGTCGTTGCATCAACATTGATGTCAAGCATTTTCTGACCTAAAATGTTGTATAACACAACTGACTCTATGTTTTGGGCAGCAGCAAGATTAATGCGTTCGCGGGTTGGGTTCGGATAGAACTCGAAACCTTCGATTTCATTGCTTGCAGTACCTAACTGACAGTTATCAAAGATAATGTCGGTAATCCCACCAGTGTTCACTACAAAACAGTAGTACGTTTGACCACCTACAACAGGAATAGTCGCGCTTGAACCTGGTAAACATTGGTTCTGATAATAGTCTACGTGTACCAAATCTGTCTCATTTGAGGACTGATCAGGAGCAGTGTAGAAGGTTACAGAGCTAATACCCGCTGGAGAAGCAATCGTTCCAGTGATGAAACCATTGATTTCAGGAGTAAACTCATACCATACACCAGCAGCACCAGAGATATCACAACCCGCAGGAGTTCCAGCTTCTTCAGTAGCAGCGGGCATCGCCACATCTTCATCAGTAAATGGACAACCTACAGCCAATAAATCAATTGCGTTAACAATATCGTTATTTGGTGGTGGAATCAAAGTACATTCCATGGTCAACTCAAAGCTTCCAACACTTGTATTCCATCCGTGAACTAGGATGTAGAAAGTCGTGTTTCCGTCAGATACGAATTCAACAGAAGACTGGAAGTTTGGACAGTCGTCATCGTTTCCAACAACACAGGTGAAGTCTCCACATGAACCAGTGTAAACAGAAAGCTTGGTGTCATAATCCGTATTATCACTACAAGTGTACAATAAGATCTCAGAAGCAAGTCCTGCAGTATCCTCAAACTTATACCAAACACCTGGAGCACCAGTTGTTGTGTCACAATCAGGCGCAACTCCTACGTCAGAAGTTGCTGATAAGGTATCTCCAAATACTGAAGTGTTACACTCAATTGGTCGCGCACCAACACAAACATCATAGGTTAATGGATCAGTAGCCACCATTTCGATATCCATCAAAAGGTCTGGACCTAATCCTCCACCAACACCACACTCAGCGAAGGTCGCCCATGTTGGGCAGACACCAAATCCACCACCTGGGTTTTGCCATAATGCAGCATTGTCATTCGTGTCTGTCGCACTACTCCAGAACCACTGACCTGCAAGGCCAAATTCCATTACGGCGGCAACAGAAATCCAATAACGCGTATCAGGGTTAAGGGTAGCTTCAATAACTTGAGCAGGCTCAAGGGTGAAGTTACCATCTGCATCTGCATCAACACTTCCAGGGAAAGATTCTTGGTAACGGATGTCACCAGGAATACCATTATCATCGTTATAGATGGTTAATTGTACCGTACTGTTTGGATCACCAGGAAGGCCTGGTGCACCCGCAGAGTAACGTCCTTGAATATCAATAGAACAAATTAAACCTGCATCACCAGTAAAGAAAACGTCATCAACAGCAATACTTGTAAAGTCTGGGAAGTCAGGGAAAATTTGTGCTGGTGGTCCACCACCGGTTGGTACTTCATTTACATAGGAGAAGTCACCACAACCAGGAGATTGAGTTCCTATAACTACGCTACCTAAAGCAGCCTCATTTGCAGGATCTGCATTTAGACCTTTTATATACCATCCGTACTGTACAAAAGTATCTTCTGGCGCAACATCGGTATAAACAACTTCAAAAAACTCACCTTCAATCAGAGGAGCAGTCTCAATTTTTAATACTGAAAAGTTCGCATTGAAAACTTTAATAAAAGCTTCAGCCTGATAGCCTGGATCGATTGTATTAGAGATAACAAAACCAGTCCAAGTCAAGTTTTGACCAGCTAATGAAGGATCATCGACATATGTATTACCTTCAAAGTCCTTATTACCTAAACCAGTTACTGGATCAACCCAGAAAGGATCGGCTGGATTCCAGGTATTGAAATTCGGTTGAAGAGTCACCGAACCTGTAACTGGAGTAGCATCAATAACAGTTTTTAAATCTGGCACACCCCATCCACCGCCGAAAACGAATCCACCACCATTGGCTGGTGTTTCGAATACATTAGCATAACCAATATATGGCGCAGTTGGATCAAAGAAAATTGTAGTTGACGGGGCTAATTCCGTAGCTACCAAATCAAGGATAATGTGATTATCTGGAAATCCAATAGCCCCAAAAGGAGTAGGCGTGGTTAAACCACAGGTAGCTGAAAATACATACCCAGGAGCAGTTTCACCTAAATCGTTATCGTATAGGCGGATATCGTTATCCGGATCATCTTCAGCAAATACTTCTACAATTATCTCAGTATTCGCATCTACTACAACAGGAGCATCAAATTCAAAAAATGTTTTTACATCCGCTCCAGCAGCATTATAAGTCATTTGAGCTTCAGCGATTTGAGTGTAAGTACCTGCAGGGAATACGGCGTCACTTGTCCATGCGCGAATTACTCCTGTACCATCAGCTCCTCCACCCGCAAAGGTGTACGCAAATTCCAAGCCATCTACTTGAATATCGCCAGAGTAACCAAAATCAGCTGGGGTGTAAGTTCTAAACCAGGAATTTTCTCGTGTTGTTCCTCCGCCACCACAAGCAATCGTACCGCCATCAAGTGTTTCATTGTCAACACTGTGCGACATCACAACTTGATTAATAGAATTTGGTGTTTCAAGGCCACGTGCAGATTGCGACTGAATTGCTTGACCACGTGATGTACCTTCATTAAACGAATAATTCGCATTCGCTTGGCCAGACATCGCACGAGAAGCAGCCTGGGCCTCCGCTTGACTCAAACTCGGCGTTGCTTTTTGAACCACTTGGCCAAAACCAGTAGTGAAGCACGCCAAAGCGAAAATTAAAGTAATTTTTTTCATAATTATCGATATAAATTAGTTATTAGACGTAAATGTATTTATAAAATTGAAATTAACAAAGCGTTTTTAATCGGAATTTCCACTCTTTCCGATTAAAAACGCAATTTTTTCGAGCAAAGAAATCTAAAGCTATTCCTCGGTAAAATATTCCATTACCGCGTCACTGACTCCCATGTTGGAAAAACCTCCGTCATTGTAGAGATTTTGCAGGGTCACACGTTTGGTCAAATCACTGAACATAACCACTGTGTAATTCGCGCAATCTAAGGCTGTCGCATTACCCAGCGGAGACATTTTTTCGGCATATGAAATAAACCCGTCAAAACCTTTTACCCCTTGTCCTGCCGTAGTCGGTGTGGGAGATTGAGAAATAGTGTTCACGCGTACTTTTTTATCTCGTCCGAAAAAGTAGCCAAAGCTCCGGGCTATTGACTCGAGATAGGCCTTATTATCGGCCATGTCATTATAGTCGGGAAATACGCGCTGTGCGGCCATGTAGGACAAGGCGACGATACTCCCCCACTCATTCATTGCATCTTGTTTGTAAAGCACTTGCATGGTCTTGTGAAAAGAGCCCGCCGAAACATCCCATCCTTTGTGGGTCCAATCATAGTTCTGATCCGTATAATGCTTTCCTTTTCGAACATTGACCGACATCCCAATAGAGTGGAGTACAAAATCAAGTTTACCTCCGAGTATTTCCATGGATTGGCTGACCAAGTTATTTAAATCGTCGAGACTTGTTGCATCAGCAGGGATAATTTGAGCGCCTGTCGCTTTAGCCAGGGCATCAATTTGTCCCATACGCATCGCAATCGGGGCATTGGTCAAAACAAATTGTCCTCCTTCTTCGTGAATGCGTTCTGCTGTTTTCCAAGCGATGGAATTCGGATCAAGTGCACCAAAAATAATACCCTTTTTTCCTTTAAGTAAGTTATAGGCCATGAATTCAAAAATTGGTTAATAAGGCAAATATAACTCAATTCAACAATTGACGGGCATGTGCCTTTGCAGAATCTGTAAGTTCATGACCGCCAATCATTTGAGCGATTTCTAAAACACGCTGTGACGCATCAAGATCTTGAATGAATGTCTGGGTTTTATCCCCTTGAGTTTTCTTAAAGATCCGTTTGTGAAACCGTCCCTTTGCTGCTGTTTGTGGGAGATGGGTCAGGCAAAACAATTGGCCACGGGCACTTATTTGAAGTAAAATCTCTGCCATCTTTAGCGCAGTGTCGCCGGAAATACCCGTGTCGATTTCATCAAAAATTAAAGTGGGAAGCTGCTGATATTCAGCCAAAACGGCTTTAACTGATAAAGTTACGCGGCTCATTTCTCCGCCCGAGGCTACTTTTTCTATGGGACGTAGCTCAATGCCTTTATTGGCTGAAAACCATATTGAAGAGCGTACCCCTCCATGTAAATTTAATAGAGCGGTTCGCTCAAGTTTAAAATTCAAACAGGCTTCAGGAAGGGCGAGTTCTCTAAAGAAATTTATCAACCGATTTTCTATCTCGGGAATCACCCCTAATCGCCTTTCAAAAAGTTGTTCCGCTTGTATCTCTAGCCCCTCTTTCATGGCCGATAAATCCTGCTCTAATTGAATTATGGCCTCATCGAGTTCGCCAGAATCATGAAGTCTTTGAGATAAATCGTCACGCAGATCAATGAGTTCAGCGACCGTGTGCATACCATGCTTGCGTTGTACACGATAAAGCTCATCGAGTAACTGTTCGATCCGTGCCAACTCTTCGGGTTCGTGCTCCGTTGAATCCAACTGGGCGTCTAAAGTCGATTGAATATCCTCAAGTTCAATGCGCACTCCGTCAATCCGATGGGTGAGCTGCATGAATTCATCAGCCACTTTTCCAATTGAATTGATGCGCTGACGCATTTGAAAAAGTCGATCGAGTAAACCAAGGTCGTCCTGTCCTATTAAGGCAGTAACTTCCTGAACAACATTTTGTATTTGTTCTTGATTTTGTGCCCTATTGCGGCTTTGCTCCAGTTGATCCTGATCAAGGTGATCAAGATTTAGGGCATTGAGTTCCTCTAAAACGAATTTTTGATAATCCTCTTCTTGTAACGCTTTTTGACGGCGCCCCAGTAAACTTTCATAATGTTCTTTGGCGGTTTGCCAAAGCTTAAACTCGTTGCGGTATTTCTTAATAGCCCCTTCTAATCCGGCTATGGTGTCCAAAAGATTTATTTGAAAATGCTCATTCTCCAGATTATGGGCATCCCCTTGATGATGAATTTCGACAAGATACTTTTTGAGTTCCTGTACTTGATTGAGACTCACCGGAGAATCATTCACAAAAGCACGCGACTTGCCACTGGGCCAAATCTCGCGTCTTAAAATGGTAGTGTTATCGTAGTCTAATTCTAAATGATCAAACAAGGGTTGAAGACTGTAGGCAGTGAGGTCAAAATAAGCCTCTACGATGCATTTTTGCTCTGGATTTCGCATGACCTTAGTGTCTGCACGACGTCCAAGCACCAAATCAAGTGCACCCAAAAGTATAGACTTTCCTGCTCCAGTTTCACCAGTGATGACGGTAAAACCAGAATCAAATGAGGCCTGAAGATCCTCAATTAATGCATAATTTTTTATGATTAATGACTTGAGCACAAAAATCAATTAGGGCCACCCATGAATCAATGTTTTATGAGTTTCGGCCTGAGGTTAAAGTTTTATTTTATTCCAATTGTCACTCTTGGTCGGGGCAATACGCTTGAGAATTTCGACCAATTCTGTGATTTCAATGGTCGGTCCATCTGAAAAGATCTGTTGAATTTCATCAGACTTAGCATCAAAAAATGTCCGCATTAAAAACGAATTGGGTCTGCGATCGTTGACTTTTTTAAGAAGAATTACCGCATCGCGCACCCCTGTTTTTCCATTTTTAAGGTTAGAGGACATCAAATCCAATCCCGTTCTATGATAATCATACATGGCCTGTCTAAAGTCTTGATAAACATTGGACAACACCGCGTCATTAAATCGGTAACGCGATTGCGTTCCATCGACGGCTTTCCACCCCTGATAGTTACTCGAAGCAGCAGTATTCACGATTTGTCTCGCCTGTGAAAAATACGGATCTCCTCCATTGAGCGAAAAGGTATCAGCGTCAAGACCAATAATCGTATACACATGATAGGCCAGTATAGACATCAAATTAGAATCAAAGTTGTTGATGTTGAATACGAGCGGTTGAAATTCAGAATACTCAAATACGAATTGTCGATCGTTGTAATTGTAAACGGGACTGTCATAGGTAGAACCATAAATGGTCCGTGAAGATTGTACTTGAAGACTTCCCGAAAATGCGGTGGATTCAAAGCTTTGTAGAATCAAGGTGAAATTACAATCGATACGCTCCTGATTGGTAAAGGTCCTGTTGGTCCATTGAGTTTCATTCAATAGCTCCGTTAATTGATCCTTCAAGGTGCGAAAAACCTGTGCATTGGGCTGACCGGTCTGTTCTGCGTCAATAGTTACTGTGGCATTGAGTTCTTGCCCTTGAACAAGTGTACTAAAACATGCCAGAAAAAGGAGAATAACTAGGTTACGCATCTTAAATTTGTCTGATAAAGTCAATAATATCTTGAGCGACCAATTCCTTTGATTTGAGTTCATACTCATAGTGGTTGTGGCTTTGATCAATAATCGTAATCTTGTTTGAGTCAGCGCCAAAAGCCACCCCTTGGTCCTCGAGCGAATTTAAAACAATTAAATCTAAATTCTTTTTCTCAAGCTTGCTTTTTGCATGCTTTAAAGCGTCTTGAGTCTCAAGGGCAAAACCGACCAAAAGCTGATTGCCCTTGATCCGTCCCAGATGAGCTGCGATATCAATCGTAGGACTCAGCTCAAGAGACAACGATTCTGTTTTGCTTTTTATTTTATGTTGCGCAACTTCTTTTGGTCTAAAATCGGCTACCGCAGCACATAAGATAACGACATCGCTCTCATTGTAGTGCGTCATCACCCCATGGAGCATCTCTTCTCCCGTCACGGTATTTATTTTTTTAATGCTGGGGACCAATTGAAGATCTCGTGTAGGGCCTGAAACAATTACCACCTCCGCGCCTAAACGGGCTGCTGTATTGGCTATGGCGTACCCCATTTTACCGCTGGAAAAATTTCCGATATATCGGACCGGGTCAATCGGTTCAAAGGTTGGTCCTGCAGTCACTAAATAACGTTTACCCGCCAAGGGTAACTTCGTCGCCAAATCATTTTTTATAAACGCGACTATATTTTCAGGCTCTGCCATGCGCCCTGGGCCCACAAGTCCGCTCGCTAGAGCACCATGCTCCGACGGAATCATGATATTGCCAAATTCATTTAATCGACTAAACGACGCCTGAGTGGCAGGATGCTCGTGCATGTCAAGATCCATTGCTGGAGCAAAATACACATCACATTCTGCAGATAAATAAGCGGCTAATAACAGGTTGTCGCAAGCGCCATTAGCCATTTTGGATAGTGTGTTGGCCGTTGCTGGAGCAATTAAAAAAAGATCCGCCCAGCGACCTAAATGAACATGATTGTTCCAGAGACCTTGATCCGGCGCATCTTCATCGGTAAATGTCCAATAAACCGGATTTTCGGATAATACAGAAAGCGTTAAAGGCGCGACAAATTCTCGGGCATCAGGGGTCATGATTACGCGAACCTCAGCCCCTTCCTTTTTTAGTAAACGCACCAAAGCCGGGGTCTTGTAGGCGGCTATACCCGCTGTAACTCCCAACAAAATGTGTTTACCCGCTAACATGGCTCGAGGCGTTTAGTCGATTACCTCGTCCTTGGTATTGCGATAGTAAATTTTTTGTTCGAGCCATTCTTGCACCGCTAGAGCATGTGGCTTAGGCAGACGTTCGTAAAATTTAGAAACTTCGATTTGTTCCTTGTTCTCGAAAATTTCTTCCAAACTGTCATTGTACGTCGCGAACTCATCTAACTTCTCAGTGAGTTCCTTTTTTATGTCTCCATTAATTTGTACCGCGCGCTTGGCGATAATGGAGATGGCCTCGTAAATATTGCCAGTCGGCGCATCTAATTGATTTTTATCAATAGTTGTTGTGCTTACTGGGGCGTCCGAATTTCTGATATCACTCATAGAGATGGTATATTAGTTTGTAGATAAAGTCTGTTCTTGTAATTGAGTATTGATTTGAAGCAATATTTCTTCCGCAGCGCCACGTTGGGCACTACTGCTGTAATACTTCATGAAACTATCAAAATATTTTTTAGCCATTTCAAGGCGCTCTTTCACCAGGTAAGAAACACTATTTTGAGCCAACTCATACGCAGACGCTAAACGTCCAAAATACGCCTCTTCACGGTAAATTGACCCGGGGTGATCGAGAATAAAATTATCAAAGGCCTTGATTGCGGCTTTGTAATCACTGATACGGCGATATTGTTTGGCCGTTTCTATGTCCTTTTTCTCGAGCTTAACTTTTAACTCTTGCACCATGTCGTTACAGCCTGTACGATACTCCGATTCAGGATAGTTATCGACAAAACCCTGTAATTTCTCCAAGGCAATATAGGTGTCTTTTTGATCTAAAGAGTAGCGCGGCGATAATTCGTAGTAGCTCTTGGCTGATTTGTAAGCGGCCATTTCCAATGAATCGCTTTTGGGATAAGAAACAACAAAACGCTCAAATTGATAACCGGCCAGATAGTAATCTTCTAGATTGTAAAACGTATTGGCGTAGCGATACATCAGTGGTTCCGCTTGAGGTTTGCCCCGGTAAATTGGGACAATTTGCTCCATTAAAGGAAGTGCCTTTTTGTATTTCTTCGCTTTGTAAAGCGAGTCCGTCATAGTGTATTTTGCTGCCGTGTCGTCTGAACGCAACAGTTTTTGATACTCACTGCAGCCAGAGAGCAAAATACTCAAAATAAGTACACTAGCAAATTTAAGGTCCTTCCAATTCATCGGGCAAAAGTAAGCAATTAATGACAGTATTAAAAAAGAATTTTCGACCGTTAAATTAGTGCATCAACACAAAGGAACACCCCATGTTGGTAAAAGTTTAACAGGGGCAAAAATGCGATTTTTATCGTCGATCAGAAAAGGCTTCTATGCGCTGGGCCAAAGAATCATCAACCGGCACCAAGGGCAGTCTGAGACTATTTTCACAAAGCCCTTTTTTATTGAGTAAGGCCTTGATTCCTGACGGGTTGCCTTGTTCAAAAATCATTTCGATAATGGGCATTAAATCGTAATGGAGTTCCTTAGCCCTTGCGCTATTCCCATTCAACCCAGCCTGTATCATCTGACTAAATTCTTCTGGATAGGCTTGGCCAATTACAGAAATGACCCCATCGCCCCCCATAAGGGTCATGGGTAAGGCAATAAGATCGTCTCCAGAGATGACTAAAAAACCTTCAGGAGCAGAGCGTAAAATTTCCATGGCCTGACCTAAATCTCCCGAAGCCTCCTTAATCCCAATAATATTTTTATGGGCCGCTAGTTTTAATACTGTTGAGGGCAACATATTGCTTGCGGTACGACCCGGAACATTATAGAGCAATACGGGCACGGGACTCACCTGGGCGACCGCTGTAAAATGAGCGATTAACCCAGGTTGCGATGGTTTGTTGTACATGGGAGAAACGGAAAGTACTGCAGCGATGTGCTCCGGATTAACCTGTTTTAATTGATCGACTACCGCTTGAGTGTCATTCCCTCCAACACCCAAAACAATGGGCACTCTGTTCGCATTTACAGCGAGGACAGCCGCCAAAACGGCCTCTTTTTCTTGTTTTGTCAGGGTGACACTTTCTGCCGTGGTGCCCAAAACCACTAGATAATTAATTCCCTTATCTATTTGAAAATTAACGATCCGTTTTAAGGCTTCAAAATCTATAGCGCCTTGGACATCAAACGGTGTAATTAAGGCAACACCTGTTCCGATTAAATTGGTCATAATTTTTTATTTAAAATACTCATGTATTTGACAAATTCACTGCGCATAAGCGCCAAACGTTCCGGAGTAACAGCCAATGACAAGTCAAACAATTCTTGGTTCAATCCTTGAATGCCCACCTTGAATTTACCCTTGCTTTTGGCTACAACTAAATCGAGCAACTCATTGCCTGGCTCGTAAAGGGCGAGCAAAACATCAAACGGAGTATCGATAAATTCTATCGCCCCTGGATTATCGATATGACCTTGCCAATCAAAATCAGTGTTGGTTAACTGATTTTGTCTCAATGTGGGTAACTTTTTTTTGACCTCTAGGTACGTAAAAACTTTTATGTCCTTTGGCGCCATATTCAAATCAGCATACCAATCATAAAGACCATCAAACTCGGGGACCACACGCTCATCAATCAACACGCCTAGAGTACGGCATTTGGCATTTAAGCCCGAGCGATCCCGATGCCTGAGGGCTTGATGTAAATCGCGACTTAACCACTTTCGTTTAAGCCATTCTCTGAGGTTGTGCAAAATATCCATGGCTTATGGCTTAGAAGCGATCATTTTAAAAAATTCTTCCTCTGAAATTATGGGAATTCCCAACTTTTCGGCTTTTTGTCTTTTACTCGGGCCCATTTGATCTCCGGCCAATACATAAGAAGTTTTTCCAGAAATACTGCCCACTATTTTACCTGAGTGCGCCAATATCATGGTCTTTATCTCTTCCCTACTCTGACTTTGGAAAACGCCTGACACGACAAAAGACAAATCTTCCAGCACATGAGAGGCTAGGGCTTGCTGGTTCTCATTGTGCGATTGAAATTGACAACCATAAGCGCGAAGGCGCTCTATTCGACTCCAATTTTCATCATGATCAAAGTAATTTCTGATGCTTTGGGCAATTTTCAACCCAATATCATCTACAGCAATTAGTTCCGCTTCTGACGCCTGGCGCAATAATTCTATTTCGGGAAATGCTTGAGCCAATTTTTGTGCTACAGTTTCACCCACATGACGAATCCCTAAGGCAAATAAGACTTTATGATACGGCTGACGGACGGATTCCTGAACTCCCTTGACTAAATTTTGAGCGCTTTTTTCCCCCATGCGCTCCAGAGGAATAATCTCCTCCACTTCGAGGGTGAACAGGTCGGCAAAATCTTTTATTAATCCCTGTTTGACCATTAAATTCACCGTTTCTTCTCCTAAGCCATCAATATCCATGGCTTTACGCGAAATAAAATGTTGAATTCTCCCGGATATCTGTGGGGGACAATTTTGTTCATTGGGGCAGTAATGTTGTGCTTCACCGTCTAATCGAACCAAAGCACTGCCGCATTCCGGGCACTGATCAATAAAACCAACGGGCACGGCATCTTCTCGGCGCAAACCGATTTTAACGTCGGTAATTTTTGGTATGATTTCTCCCCCTTTTTCAACGACAACAGTGTCTCCAAAATGTAAATCTAACTTTTCGATTTGATCGGCATTGTGCAGAGAGGCACGCTTGACGACCGTCCCTGCCAGATCTACAGGCTCAAGTTCAGCAACCGGCGTTATCGCACCCGTCCTTCCTACTTGGTAAACCACGTGATTCAATAAGGTCGTTGCCTCTTCTGCCTTGTATTTATAGGCCATGGCCCATCTCGGGGCTTTTGCTGTATAACCCAGCGCCTCTTGATGAGAAAGTTCATTGACTTTAATGACGACACCATCAATTTCGTAGGGCAGCTCATGACGATGGGTGTCCCAATAATCAATAAATTGCATCACCTGGTCAATGTTTTTTGCCAAACGGGCCTCTTTGGGGACTTTAAAGCCCATATGGCGCGCCTGTTGCAGCATATCTTCTTGGGTATCAATAGGCCAGTTCGCCCCTTGAATTGAGTATAACAAACAACTTAATGGGCGCTTAGCCACCTCTGCACTATCCTGAAGTTTCAGACTCCCTGAAGCGGTATTTCTGGGGTTTTTAAATTCCTCATCCCCAAGCGCTCGGCGCTTTTCGTTTAAAGCCGCAAACCCAGATTTGGTCATGATAATCTCACCGCGAATGTCAAAGCGATCATTACTCGGGGCACGAACCTGGAGCGGCACAGATTTAATCGTTCTAATATTGGCGGTAACTTCATCCCCTTGAATGCCGTCACCACGGGTCACCGCGCGCAATAACTGTCCGTCTTGATAGGTCAAACTGATCGAAGCCCCATCATATTTGAGCTCACACATAAAACTCAAAGGTTCCTGTATCTGTTTCTTAAGACGCACTTCCCAGTCCAACAAATCTTCTTTGGAGTAACTGTTGTCCAGCGAGTACATGCGATAATCGTGTGGAACGGTTACGAAGTTTTTAGTCACCGCTCCACCCACGCGCTGCGTCGGTGAATTTGGATCGTAAAATTGAGGATTGGCTTGCTCTAATTCTTGTAGTTGAATCAATAACTGATCAAATTCATAATCTGAAATAACAGGCTCATCTAAAACGTAGTATCTGTAATTGTGCTGTGTCAATTCAGCCCGTAATGCCTTGATTTTATCCGCTACGCTCATAAACACAAATATAAGCAATCATTAGGCTCGAAAAGGACTTCCAAATCAATTATTACATTCATGTTCATCAGAAAAAATTATGGCTTAAGCCCCGAAACAAAACGCCATTTACCCCACTGGTCCTTCCACTTTTTGACCTGGGCATACCCCATTTCTTGCATTTGAGCGGCAACCCCCTGAGTAAATTCAAAATGACATTCAAAATATAAACCTCCGCCATGATTCAAGCACTTAAATCCCTTTTGAATAATCTCGCTATAGAATTTTAACGGTTCATCTTGCGGCACAAAAAGCGCCAAGTGCGGTTCGTAATCCACCACATTTTGATCCATACTGTATTGTTCATTTTGTGGAATATAGGGCGGATTTGACACAATCAAATCAAAGTGCTCTTCAGGCCAAGTTTGCAAAACATCTTGTCTTTGCCAATTCACTTGTTGTTCAAAATGTTCTTGATTTCGTTTCGCCACGGTCAGGGCCTGAGTCGAAACATCCCATGCAGACCAATGTGTTTGGGGCATTGAATCCGCTAAACTAAGTGCGATGCACCCGGAACCTGTACCAATATCTAAGGCCTTTCTCACTACTTTTCCTTTGAGGTGCTCGCGTAAATACATCACCAATTCTTCTGTTTCCGGTCTTGGGATCAAAACATCAGGGGTGACCAAAAACTTTTGATCACAAAACCAGGTATACCCCAAAATTTGTTGCATCGGTTCAAGGGACTGAAGTCGTTTTAGAACACAGTTCAGCCAATCAAGGTCAAGGGCCGATAAGACGGTTTCTTTGCGGGTAATTAAATCAATAGCGGACCAATTAAATCGATCCGTAATGGCCCTTATGAGCAAACTCCGAATTTCCTCCTTAGGGTAGGTGCCGCTCAAGGTTTGATTCCAATACGCCTGCCAATTTCCCAGAGTCATAAAAATAAGGTTTTTAGCATCCGAATTCCACAGGCATGGTGCCCTGTATCCCCTAAAGGCCCATCGATATAGTTAAATCCCGATTGCCGATAAAGCTTTTGAGCCTGCGCCATATAGTCCATAGTCTCCAAATAACAATGACTGTAGCCCTCGGCGCTGGCAAAACTCAGGCACAAATCCATCATCTTTCGACCATAACCCTTTCCGCGGACACTTTTATCGAAATACATTTTTTGGAGTTCACAATAACTCTCTAAATAGTTCTCTAAAGGGGCAATACCTCCTCCGCCATAAATTCTGTGTCCATCAGTAAGAATAAAATATCGACTGTGCCCCTTTTGATAGGTCTCAAACATACAATTAAGAGCGGGGTCGGCATAGGCTGTACCTACTTTTGGTACATTGAATTCCACTAATACCGAGCGAATAAGTTGCCCGATTTCGGGATCGTCATCTGGTTGAATCAATCTTATTGCTAACATTGAGGTTATAAAATTTTCGCAGTACTTTTGAATGGTGAATATACACGAAAAATTTATGGCCCGCTGTCTTCAGCTGGCGGAAAATGGCAAAGGCACAACCTATCCAAATCCAATGGTGGGCTGCGTGATCGTTAAAAACAACGCCATATTATCTGAGGGCTGGCATCACCGCTCTGGCGAGCCCCATGCGGAGGCCCAGGCCATTAATAATATAGACGTAAACGACTTAGCGGGTGCCACATTATATGTCAACCTAGAGCCCTGTAATCATGTGGGACGTACGGCCGCTTGCGCCCCTTTGATTGTCGCCTCCGGCATAAAAAAAGTAGTGATTGGAAGTCTTGATACGCATCACAAGGTAAATGGCTCAGGAATCGAGCACCTAAAAAAACACGGCATTGCGGTCGTGTCGGACATATTGACTCAGGAGTGCCGGACCTTAAATAAGCGATTTTTCATGTTTCATGAACAGCATCGTCCCTATGTGACCTTAAAGTGGGCAGAAACAAAAAATGGTCTGGTGGCGCCGCTTTCCAAAAACCAATTGCGCCCAGTATGGATCAGCAATGAATACGCCCGCCAACATACCCATGTCTTGCGCAGTAAGGAACATGCAATTTTGGTTGGACACCGAACTTGGGAACTCGACAGCCCAAAATTATCGGCCTATCGATGGGATGATAATGCCCCTCAAATCGTTGTTTTAGGCGGAGAAAAACCTAAGAGGCAAGACATAATTTGGCTCAGCTCAGAAGAACATAATACTGTGGAACAGGTTTTGTCAAAATTATATGAACTGCAGATACAAAGTGTTCTTGTGGAGGGAGGACCTGAAACCCTTCAGCGCTTTATTGATGCCAATCTTTGGGATGAATGTTTTGTCTATAGAAGTCAAGACACCTGGCACGAAGGGCTAGCAGGGCCAAAAATTAATAACCCCCTGGCACCCATTGAAAGGTTTGAAGACAACGTTTTATTTCACGGAAAAAACCAATTATGAGTTCCACTCAGGACCTTAAAACAATTGACCGCGGCGCTATAGATATAGTCTACAAAGACAAAGGCAGTAAATTCATTGGATTTGCCAAACATGTCGCGAACGCTGAAGAGGCGATGGCTTTTTTCGACCTTTTAAGAAATCAACATCATACTGCCAATCATTGCTGCTACGCCTACAGGTTAGGTCCTCAGGGACAAGAGGTGCGCGCCAATGACGACGGAGAACCGACCCATAGTGCAGGGACGCCGATCTTAGGACAAATTCAATCATTTGACCTTACCAATACCGCCGTGGCGGTCATCCGCTATTTTGGCGGGACAAAACTGGGTGTTGGGGGCCTAGTAAAGGCCTATAAAGCAACCGCTCAATTGACCTTGGCCGCTTGTTCTTTTAAGTTAGAAGTCGTTTATCAAAAAGCTCAATTATATTTTAACTATCGCGATATCGGTACGGCCATGCATTGGCTCAAACAAGAGCAATGCCTGATCATAGAACAACATATTGATCAAAAATGTCGCGTTCAATTTAATCTATCCGCGCAACAACTTAGGCACGCACAGGAATTTTGGAACAGTCAACCAGAAATCCTTTTTGAAATTTTCAAGGCCGACGGCTATTGATTGAGTGGGTCCTTACATTTGGCAATGGCCTCGATTAAATATTCTGGAGCTGGTGTAATTTTCATGGTGTTTTTATCGACAAAAGCGAGCGTGGTTTCGGCAGTAATCAATTGCTTTTTGTCTTCATTGAAAATCACATAGGAAAATTGAATTTTTACCCCCGGCATTTTGACCAAAGTCGTCTCGATTAAAAGCAGATCGTCATATCTTCCAGGAGCATGATAATTGATACTGAATTGAGTTACAGGAAGTAAGATGTTTTGCGTTTCCAACTCCTTGTATGAGAAGCCCATTTTTCTCAACCAATCAGTCCGCCCTTGTTCTAGGTATAAGGCGTAATTTCCGTAGTAAACAAAGCCCATTTGGTCCGTTTCACCGTATCTTACACGTATCTCAGTCGTTGTTTTACAAAGCATAGTCAATTTTGATATTACGAACCTATTTTATATTAATCAAAGCCTTGTAATAATGATGAAAAAAAAATCAAAATTCAATAGGCTTTCTATTTTTTTTTTAGATTTTTTGTTCACATATTTGTAGTGTTAAGAAAATGTTAGCAAATCATCTGAGAAAAGCTAATTTCATTCTATTTTTTAACTAAAAAATTAAACGCTTTAACTAATTATGGGGAGAACTGCGGAAACAGTTTGGGTAAACTGCTTGTCTTTTATCGAAGATAACATTTCTACGCAAGCCTATAAAACCTGGTTCGAACCGATCAAAGCGGTCAAACTTGTGGACAATGCCCTGAGCATACAAGTCCCGAGTAAATTCTTTTACGAATGGCTGGAAGAGCATTACGTAAAACTCCTCAAAGTTTCTTTGACTCGTGAATTGGGGGCCAAAGCCAAGTTGGTGTATATCATTAAGATGGAAAACACCTATGGAAACAAACAGCCCTTTACCGAGAAAATCCCGAGTGCTAATAGAAGTCAACTTAAGGATCAAGAGGTGGACGTGCCACTGAAGCACAAAAGCCCTGAGCTAAAAAACC
>DDCS01000004.1 GCA_002335345.1 Flavobacteriaceae bacterium UBA2000
ATTGATTCCAAATTTTTCAGCAAAGGCCACAAAATCATGGACCACGGTATCAACTTTAAGCTTACGCGTGGGAATCCGCTGATATAGATGATCGCTGTTATACTGAAAACCATACTGCTGAGGTTCCTCCAAAAGGCGCTTTACCGCCAAAATACGAAACACATAGCGGCTCGTTTCTTCATTGAGTAAGAGGTTGTAATAATTTGAAACCCCTTGACGTGTGAGTTCTCGCCTTATCCCTGCACGCCCCGCATTATAAGAAGCCGCCGCTAAAGTCCAGGAACCAAACTCATCACGCGCTTGTTTTAAATAGCGCGCGGCGGCCTGAGTGGCCAACACCAAATTAAAACGCTCATCGACATTAGCGTTTACCTCTAAGTCAAATTCCTTAGCCGTTGAGCGCATAAATTGCCAAAACCCCTTTGCCCCGGCTGGAGAACTCACATTCTGAAGACCACTTTCAATCACTGCTAAATATTTGAAATCAAGAGGGACATTTTCTGCGGCCAAAATTGAATCAATCAGTGGGCCATATTTATGGGTGCGCTTCATCAGCAGAAAGGCATTAGATTGCCAATACGCATTGACTAAAATTTCTCGATCCATGCGCTCTTGAATATCTGGATTATGCAAGGGCACTGGCTCATCAGCAAAGGACATTTCCGTTGGAATAGGATGAGCGCTCACCCAATGACTGTCGTTAAAGTCTTCAATCGTATTAGGCCAGTTGTCTTCTGAGACCACCTCTTGCTGGGCAATCAGCAGAAAAACGCCACACAAAAAAAACAACACAATAAAATAGCGCCACTTAAATAAATTCATAAATCAATAAATTTTGACTTAAAATTAATCAATCAATAACGGAATCTAAAGCCCTTGGCAAATTCTTGCTAACAATTTACTCACCGCCTTGGCATGAGTCAAAATCATTATATGGGGACCTCCGCTGATCACCTGGGCATCCTTGATGTTTTTCAAGGGGAATAAATCGTCACTATCCCCATGAATGTGAAATAATGGAACCTCCACATTAACAGAAGGGCCTTTCCACTTAAGGACTTGATCGACGCCCCAGGACAAGTATTCTGGATGGCGCATGGGCAGATAATAATCGTATTGCTTCCATCGCTTTTGCCATAGATCGGGCAACATATGTAGTGGTTTGTGCGCCAGGTGTCCGGCAATGTAATACGGTAAAAGCTTATGAACCTGAGCTTTGTAAGCCCAACGCATCCAGGCCGGTTTTTCCAGGTCGGATTTTACGGTTGAGATTAAAATAAGGGCTTTGGGGGTCAAAAAATTTAACGCCTCTTGAGCCACTATTCCTCCAAAAGAAACCCCGATAAGGACAAATGGCGCCTGAGTATCGATGGAAACTAACATTCTTTTGGCGTAATCGATAAGCGGCTCTTTACGCTTTGGGAGCAACCACGGAATGACCGTAGCCGAGCAGTGATCCGATAAAGTCAAGGCTTCAAAACTCTCCCGCCCAGCGGACATTCCAGGAATCAAATAAACGTTTAATGTCATGGGTTTTTATCGGCTTCCCTCTATTTAAATTCAACTTTGCCCCTTATTGATTATCTTTGGAGTCTCGCGGTTTTGTTTCTCATTTTTTGAGAACCACCTTCCGCGAATGCTTAAAACTATGAAAAAGATTTTATATCCGTCCAACACTAGAGGATCAGCAGACTATGGCTGGCTTAAAGCAAATTACTCCTTTAGTTTTGCCAATTATTACGATCCCGAGCGTATTCAGTTTGGCGCATTAAGAGTGCTTAATGATGATTCAATTGCCCCAGGAATGGGTTTTGGTAAGCACCCGCATGACAATATGGAGATTGTGACCATTCCCCTTAGCGGAGGGGTTTTGCATGAGGATTCTATGGGACACAAAGGCACGGTGATGCCCGGCGAAGTTCAGGTAATGAGTGCTGGCGCAGGAGTCACACACAGCGAATTTAACGCCAGTAGCACCGAACCGCTTAAATTATTTCAAATTTGGGTTTTTCCCGATCGTCAAAACGTAAGTCCACGTTACGACCAAAAAACAATTGCTTCATTACTTCAAAAAAATGAGTTGTCCCCTGTTGTTGTTCCTCGTGATTCAGCAAAAGAGGATCAGCTTTGGATTCATCAAAATGCCTATTTCTACTGGGGAGAATTTGACACTGACCTAAATTATTCCTTTTCCTTATCAGGCCCTGGTCAAGGGCTTTATTTAATGGTCGTCGAGGGTTCTGCGACCCTAGCAAACCAAACACTAAATGTACGCGATGCCCTAGGCCTGTGGGATTGCGAAGCAATTGAAATTTCAATTAAGGCCAATACAAAAATTTTAGCCCTAGAGGTACCGTTATAATTTAGTAACTATGAAAGACCAAGTAGAAATCGTTGACAATACTTTTTTAAGACAATTTGAATTAGAGATTGGGGACAATATGGCCCGAATTGAATACGCCTTGCAAGAGCGTAAAATATTCTTAACAAAATTTGATATGTGTCAAGAACTCTTGGATCAGGGCTTTCAAGAAATTTTTATCAAGGCCGTATTTGAAGAAGTCAAAAACAGAGGCATCAGTCTTGTGCCTACAAGCCCTGAAATTGCTCATTTTTTTAAAAAGAACAGACGACTCTACAAGCCGCTGCTCCCGATAGGAATGAACATTTAGAAATTCATGGCCTCTGTTATGTCGATCGCCTGAGCACTTGAACTAGACTTAGTTTTTGTCTGCGCACCAACCCAATCAAAACGAACCAATCCATCGTGATCTATATCGCCCAGGACTACCGGATGTAATGTATTGACTAAATCAGGATTCCAAGGCGTTTTAACTTTGACATAATTTGGCGTAAAGCCATGGATGTAGCCTTTTTTGTTTTCCCCTTCAAAGAGGACGGTATGGGTACTGCCGAGCTGGCTATTGTAAAAGGCACGTCTCTTTTTAACCGAAAGACCACGCAACATTTTACTGCGCTTTTGACGCACCTTGACAGGAACCACCTCAGAGAGTTCAGTAGCCTTAGTCCCGGGTCGTTCTGAATAGGTAAATACGTGAAGATAACTTACGTCCAAATCACTTAAAAAGTTGTACGTCTCCAAAAACAGCGCCTCGGTCTCCCCCGGGAACCCCACAATGACATCCACCCCGATGCAGGCATGGGGCATCACTGATTTGATTAAGGCCACCCGATCTGTATAAAGTTCACGTTTATAGCGCCGTTGCATTTTAGCCAAAATAATATTAGATCCACTTTGAAGGGGAATATGAAAATG
>DDCS01000110.1 GCA_002335345.1 Flavobacteriaceae bacterium UBA2000
CTAAAAACAAAAAAAACCCTCACAATCGTGAGGGTTTTTTGTTGCTAAGTGTTCTATCTTAGTGTGCGTCAGCGTCGTGGCCTTCAACAGCCTCAGCTGCATCTTCCATAGCACCTTCTGCAGCGTCAGTAGCTTCTTCAGCACCTTCTTCTACAGCGTCTGCAGCCTCCTCGGTAGCTTCACCAGCTTCCTCAACGGCATCAGTGGTTGCCTCAACAGCAGCTTCAACAGCTTCTTCGGTTTTTTGTTCAGTCTCTCTACATGAAGTAACTGAAGCGATCATCGCCAAAGCAGCAAAAGTGATCAATACTTTTTTCATAGTTAATTAATTTAGTGGTTAAATTTTCCGTGGAACAAAGATAGAATAATTTATCTATTGAAAGCTAGGGAGTTAGGGATAAATTTTAATGGAATATTTCCTTTTTTTAATTGGAATATTTCCAAATTATGTGTATTTTTAGCCAATGAAGCAACAATTATCAATTGAAATCCGGAGATTCAAAAAAATACGCGAAGATCAGGGGCATACCCAACAATCCTTTGCGAAGATTTTAGGGATAAAAGGAAGTACCGCGGATATTGAGCGTGGGAAAACTAAGATTACGGGTTCCGTGGTTATGGAGTTGCTCCATCAGTTTGGCATTAATCCATTATGGCTCTTCGGAAAGAGTCACGAGATGAATCTAAGTCTGGATCAAACCAATGTTCAGCCAAAGGTCATCGCGGTTGACCCACATGGGGAAGACACTATATTGTTAGTCAACCAAAAAGCGGCTGCGGGCTATCCGCACAATATTCAGGATGTAACCTGGGTCGGGAGTTTACCGGCTTTTCACATGCCTTTGCCGGAATTTCGCAATGCGACGTATCGAGGCTTTCAAGTTGAGGGAGACAGTATGTTGCCGAATATTCGCCCAAAGGAATGGGTCTTGGGACGTGCGGTAGGGCATATCGCCGAGGCCTCAGATCGAAAAATTTATATTGTGGTCCTTCATGATTCAGTACTGGTTAAAAAATTAGAAAAAATCAATGGGATGCCGCATAAAGTACGCCTGGTCTCCCTTAATCCAGAATACCTGCCCATCGAAGTGGCTACAAAAGACATTCAAGAATTATGGCAGGTCAATAGTAAATTAACCTTTGGTTTGGAAGAACCGAGTGAAAGCACGCTTTTAAGGCAGTTGCAAGAATCGATGAATGAACTCAAAGGACAAATCAACCGCCTGAATCAATAAATGGGATTAGTCCATTGACTCAAGTTTACTGATAATGTGCTTTGTCGCTCCAGATTGTTGTTGAATATAATCTCGATTTACCGCCCCCATAAGTTTAAAGTCTGTCGAATCACTGAGCCATCGGTCCATGATTTCACGAACGTCTTGCTCCTGTGACACGACTTGAACTCCTTTGCGCTCAGTCAACGCTATTGCCTCTGGAAATTTGTCATAAACCGGTCCAATGATTACGGGTAGGCCAAAAGCCGCTGGTTCTAGGATATTGTGCAAACCACTATGGCCCATGCCGCCCCCGACATAAGCCATATCCGCACTCGCGTAAGCTCTAGAGAGATGCCCAATTGTGTTGATAATGAGCACACGCGCAGAAGTAAGGTCGGGTGTGATTGTTCCATTGTAAACCGCGCATGGCGTGGTTATTTTACTCTGAAGCCTTTGAATTTCAGTAGGATTCAAATCATGAGGCGCTATGATAAAACGCACCCCTCTTTGGGAAAATTGGTTAATGGACGAAATCCAAAGGTCATGATCCTCAGGCCAAGAACTGCCCAGTATTACACAGGGCTCATCGGTTTTAAAGACTTGAAGAAAATCCAAACGATTATCTTGCTTTGTTTGTGCCCAAACACGATCAAAGCGCGTGTCACCAGAAAGACTCGATTGATTAATGCCGTGTTTTTTAAGTAAGTCAAGAGAGGCTTGATCTTGAACAAAAATGTGGGTTAAGCCCAAAAGATGCGCGCGCATAAATCCCCCAGCAGGTCCAAAAATCCAATGTTTCGTTTTAAAACGGGCTGCGATGACATAGGTGGAGATGTTTCGTTTTCGTAATTGTATCAGATAATTGGGCCACAAATCACTTTTAACAATGTAGGCCGCGCTCGGAGCGATTAATTCAACAAATGATTTAGCGTTACTCGGGCTATCCCATGGGAGATAGACCACCAAATCGGCTAGAGGGGTCTTTTGTTTGGGGGCAAAACCAGAGGGCGAAAAAAAGCTCAGTACGATCTGGTGCTCGGGGTATTTTTGACGAAGCCATTCCAATATGGGCCGCCCCTGTTCAAACTCTCCCAATGAGGCACAATGCATCCAAAGTCTATTGGGGTTAGCAGGGTCAAGCGTGTTGAGTTGGGCCCAAGTATTGCCCCGGCCGTTCCAAAACGCGCGTAACTTTTCAGAGCCTACCCACTGCAATGGGCGTAACAGGAGTTGGCCGAAAAAACTCAGTGAATTGTAAATGATTTGACCCATATGCTTTGAGGCTAAATTACGGTTCTTTGCCCAATTCCGTGACGCTTGTAGGTCAATTTTTCGTAGTTTTGACCCATTCAAATCGCGCCAAATGAAAAAAATACAAATGGTAGACCTTCAGGGTCAGTATGCCGAAATTAAGGACCAAGTGACCGTTTCGATGCAAGGGGTTATTGATACGGCGAGTTTCATTAATGGTCCTGAAGTACAGTCCTTTCAAAAGGAACTAGAGGCCTACCTCGGGGTGAAGCATGTCATTCCCTGTGCTAATGGGACCGATGCACTGCAAATCGCCATGATGGGCCTGGGCTTAAAACCGGGCGATGAGGTCATTACGGCGGACTTTACCTTTGCAGCGACCGTAGAGGTGATTGCCTTATTGGGATTAACCCCAGTTTTGGTCGATGTGGATCCTATTAATTTTAATATCGATTTAGCGGCGGTTGAGCGCGTGATCACAGCGCGGACCAAAGCCATCGTGCCCGTTCATTTGTTTGGCCTTTCGGCCGATATGGAGCCGCTTATGGCGCTTGCGAAAAAACATAATTTATTTGTCATTGAAGATAACGCTCAAGGCATTGGTGCCGAGTGTACCTTTAGCGATGGCAGTAAGCAAAAGAC
>DDCS01000179.1 GCA_002335345.1 Flavobacteriaceae bacterium UBA2000
ACGAACAGCACCTTCTTTATTTACAGAAAATTTTAAGAAAGATTCATTTAAATCTGGGCCTAAAACAGCCAAGCCCATTCGTTTGCATTCTTCCATAAAAAACGAAACGGCTTTAATATCATTCATATTATTACTTAATACAGATGCCATATATTCTGCAGGGTAATGTGCTTTTAAATAGGCAGTTTGATATGCAATCCAGGCATAACAAGTAGAGTGAGATTTGTTAAAAGCATAACTTGCAAAGGCTTCCCAATCTTTCCAAATCTTTTCTAAGACCTCAGCCGGATGATTTTTTGCCTCTGCCTGCTGGATAAATTGGGGCTTCATCTTGTCCAGGACAGCCTTCTGTTTCTTCCCCATGGCCTTGCGCAAGACGTCGGCCTCACCTTTGGTAAAACCCGCTAATTTTTGAGACAAGAGCATGACCTGTTCCTGGTATACGGTAATCCCATAAGTTTCCTTCAGGTACTCTTCCATCTCTGGCAAGTCATAAGTAATGGCTTCTTGACCGTGTTTTCGACGGACAAACGAAGGAATATATTCCATTGGCCCCGGGCGATACAAGGCATTCATTGCAATTAAATCGGCAAAAACAGTTGGCTTGAGATCCTTTAAGTGCTTTTGCATCCCAGGAGATTCGTACTGAAAGATCCCTACGGTTTCTCCGTTTTGAAATAACGCATAGGTCTTCTCATCATCAATAGGAAAATCATCCGGCACAAGGGCGATCTTGTGCTTTTCTTGGACTAAAGCGACGGTATCTTTAATGAGGGTCAAGGTCTTAAGCCCCAAAAAGTCCATTTTCAAAAGTCCGGCACTCTCTACAACAGCATTATCAAATTGAGTGACATAAAGTTCCGAATCCTTAGCCGTAGCAATGGGCACAAAATTCGTGATATCATCTGGGGTAATGATCACCCCACAGGCGTGAATCCCCGTATTGCGTACAGAGCCTTCAAGAACGCGAGCCTGTTGAATCGTTTTTCCTTCCAGTGCAGCGCTCTGCGCCAAAGCAACCAACTCTGAAATCTTTGGAAGTTCATCAGAACGAAATGTCCCGCGCCACTCCTGCTCTGAGGTAGCAAAGATTTTTTTAAGCTTAGTCATATTGGGAATAAGCTTAGCAATACGATCGGCCTCGTGCAGCGGCAAATCCAATACCCGTGCGGTATCCCTTATAGAGCTCTTGGCCGCCATAGTGCCGTAGGTAATGATCTGAGCCACCTGGTTGGCGCCATACTTTTGAATCACATAATCCATGACCTTTGAACGACCCTCGTCATCAAAATCAATATCAATATCGGGAAGACTAATTCGATCAGGATTTAAAAAACGCTCAAAAAGTAAATCGTATCGAATAGGGTCAATGTTGGTAATGCCTAAACAATAAGCCACTGCACTTCCAGCAGCGGATCCACGACCAGGTCCAACAGAAACCCCCATTTTTCGCGCCTCAGAAATAAAATCCTGTACAATTAAAAAATAACCGGGATAACCGGTATTCTCAATGACACTTAACTCAAAATCTAAGCGCTCTTGAATTTCTGCAGAGATTACAGAATAGCGGCGCTCTGCTCCCTGAAAGGTCAAAAATTTTAAATAGGAATTCTCGCCACGCTTGCCCCCATCTTGGTCATCAAGTGGATCGATAAAAGCCTCTGGAATACTGAACTTGGGGAGTAAAACATCACGAAATAGAGTAAAAGACTCGATTTTGTCAAAGATTTCCTTAGTTGAGGCAATGGCCTGTGGTAAATCTTTAAACAAGGCCTTCATTTCTTTGGCACTCTTAAAATAGTATTCTTGATTGGGCAACCCATAACGCATGCCACGCCCACGCCCTATGGGTGTAGACTGTTTTTCACCGTCCTTTACACAGAGTAAAATATCGTGCGCATTCGCGTCTTCCTTATTGATATAGAACAAATTATTGGTCCCTACTAACTTGAGCTCATGCTTTTGGGCTAGTCCTATCAGCACCTCATTAACGCGATCCTCGTCTTCCTGACCATGACGCATGATTTCCACATATAAGTCAGGGCCAAATTGCTCTTTCCACCACACGAGGGCTTCCTCCGCTTGATTGGTCCCAACATTCAAAATCTTGGAGGGGACTTCACCGTATAAATTTCCCGTAAGGACGATTAGTCCTTCTTTGTAGCGCTCAATTAACTGACGGTCTACTCTCGGAACGTAATAAAATCCATCCGTATAAGCCAAAGAAGAGAGCTTTGAAAGGTTGTGATAGCCTATTTTGTTTTTTACTAAAAAGACTATTTGATAGCCGTTATCCTTATGGTTCTTATTGGTGTGATTTTCGCAAACATTAAGTTCACACCCTACAATTCCCTTTAACGGTTTACGCGGATCATCCTCTGTCAATGATTTGTTGTGCTGTTCCACCTGTTGTAAAAAATGAAACGCCCCCATCATATTCCCTATATCTGTTAGGGCCACACCAGGCATATTATCTTTCACGGCGGCACTAATTAAATCTTGGGTGGATGCGGTAGACTGTAAAATAGAAAATTGAGAGTGCGAATGACAATGGATAAAGGGCCAATCTTCCATGAGCGCATGGTCCACTGGCTTATCGGGCCCGCTAACTTTGGGATGGAGTTCTTGAGCCTGTTCACGTAAGGCTTTTGAGGCTTTTTTTAAATTACGATGTTTTAACTGGATTGGCGCGATAACCGCTTTGTTCACTGCTAAAAAATCATCAAAGAATTTAGGGGTAATCGGAGCGAGTTCCTCTTTAAAGTACCCTCTTCTGATCAATTCAAAAAAGCAACGCGCGGTGGCGACAACATCTGCAGTCGCATTATGCGCCTGATCAAAATCACTTTGAAACAAAAACCCGTGAAGCTCTGTAAGTGTGGGTAACTTATAACGGCCGCCACGACCACCCGGAATTTGACAGAGTTGGGCCGTTACCTCAGTACAGGTATCCAATATCTTACAGGATTCAAAAACATCTTTTTTGCCAAGGCGGAAATACTCACAACCGATAATATTGATATCAAAACCTATATTTTGTCCAACGACAAATTGCGCCTCTGCGAGATCCTTGCTAAAAATATCAAGAACCTCCTGCAGCAGGGTGCCATCTTTTTTTGCGAGCTCTGTAGAAATCCCGTGAATTTTCTCGCTATCAAAAGGAATGTCATATCCTTCTGGTTTGATTAAAAAGTCTTGATGCCGAATCAGCCCTCCGTCTGCACTGTGCAATTGCCAGGCAATTTGCACGCATCGTGGCCAATTGTCAACATCACTAACCGGAGCATTAAATCGCTTAGGTAAGCCTGTGGTTTCGGTATCAAATACAATAAACATGAGCCTGGCAGTAGTTGGGTAAACTAAGGCTCTAAATTACGGATTCAAATCTCCTTATCCTGATAAAGTTTTAAACATTGGAGCGCAATTTTCCACAAAAAAATCCGAGCGCAGGGCTCGGATTTTTCCATTTGGGGCATTATAAGTTCGGGGTTAATCTAAATTTGGGGCAATTTAAATTTGGGGCGAAACTTAAAACTAATCATATCAATACTTCACATCGAATACCCCGAGGCTAATGTCCGTTGAACCAACTTTAAAATTAAAGGTTCCCGTCATTGTTTTCAAGTCACTGTTATGGCTCAAGATTGTGATTGAACCACTGTTGGCATCTTGGCTAATCAATCCGTCCACCATTGTGGCGTTGAATCCACCAGAGACTAGATTGTAATCTCCTTGTTGAACTGTAATTGGCACTCTTACAATTAAAGAGGTACTTCCTTTTTGACCTTCTATAAGAAGGAAGTTTCCAGTGTTGATTGTATTAACAACTCCTGGATTAAAGTCAGCAGTATCAATTTGAGCTTCAAATTTATTACGATTGTCCACCTCTGACTCAGGACCTCCGACAGCGATATCTACAAACATTCCGTTGCTCACCTCGACAACATCGATCCCGGGAAGCACAGCACTAAAGTTAAAACGTCCGTTTATCGTTCCACAAGGAACACAACGATCAGTAATCTCTACAAAACCATTGCCTGTCCCTTCAGTGGTGTAGACATTACCATGAACATCAGTAAAGGTAGCGTAGTGATCAGAATCTCCACCTAGGTCAAAACGATCAGAAGTAGTATTACCTAAATGGATGGTGATAACACGACTGTCTGATGAAGTCTGGATATCAACACTTCCATCCTCATTAACATCACTTGTAGCGTACAAAGCATTGAAAGCAACGTTGTCTACAGTAGCCTGGATAGACGTTTGATTATCTTGAACATTTTCACAACTAGTTAAGGTAACTAAAGCAAGGACGAATAAAAGGATAAAACGTTTCATGATTTCTGAGATTTTGAAGGTCGTATTTTGAACTTGAGTTGTCATTTTTTCTCGTTGTAGATGTTGTTATTTCTTTTCTACGATGTAAAATTGCGATAAAAAACTCAATTATACCGATTAAATACATTTTTATTCGTTGAAATACACGTTTTTTTAACATTTGAAGGGTTTTTTACGTCAATTTTTGTGCATTTCACCGAATTTGATTGCATTTCATCGATATTTTATACCCTAATAGCGCGCTGGATCGACCCTTTATTTGAGTCCATTTCAATCCAGCTTCAAAATTTTACCACAAAACATATTTCTGATCTGTATACCTATATAGGTAACCCGTTTGATCTTTAGATAAATTGTAACCGGCAAACTTAGGCACGAGAAACCGCACATCAGACCCGTGATTCAGCACCGAGCCTCAACCATTTAAAGGGTAAAATTCTCTCCTAGAAAAAGAAAAATTCAGAGTAAGCGTAATTAATTGCCAAAAAAGAATAACTTTGCCGCCTCTTAAAAAATTATAACCAAGGTCGCGTACCTTAAAAATTAATTCATATGCCAGTAAAAATCAGACTACAACGTCACGGTAAAAAAGGAAAACCATT
>DDCS01000055.1 GCA_002335345.1 Flavobacteriaceae bacterium UBA2000
GGGAAAATACCACCCCCATGGAGACAGCTCGGTATATGATACAATGGTACGTATGGCTCAAGAATGGAGTTTGCGTTATATGCTCGTGGACGGTCAAGGAAACTTTGGCTCAATCGATGGAGATAGCCCTGCGGCAATGCGTTATACGGAAGCCCGTATGCGTAAAATCTCTGAGGATATGTTAGCCGATATTGACAAAGAGACGGTTGATCTTAAACTTAATTTTGACGACACCCTAGAGGAACCAACGGTTTTACCAACCAAAATCCCGGGATTGCTCATCAACGGCGCCTCTGGAATTGCGGTGGGAATGGCCACCAATATGCCGCCCCACAACCTGACTGAGGTCGTGGATGGAACCATCGCTTATATTGACAACCACGACGTCACCATAGAGGAGTTAATGACGCATATCAAGGCGCCTGACTTTCCGACAGGAGGGGTTATTTACGGTTATGAAGGAGTACGCGAAGCCTTTTTGACAGGGCGTGGGCGCGTGGTGATGCGTGGAAAAGCCCATTTTGAAGAAATTGAAGGGCGCGAGTGTATCGTGGTTACTGAAATTCCTTATCAGGTCAATAAAGCGGACATGATCAAGAAAACCGCAGATTTGGTCAACGATAAGAAAATTGAGGGCATAAGCAATATCCGTGACGAATCGGATCGAAATGGGATGCGCGTGGTGTATTTACTCAAGCGCGATGCTGTGCCGAATATTGTATTAAACATGCTCTATAAGTACACTGCGCTTCAATCGAGCTTCAGTGTCAATAATATTGCTTTAGTTAATGGGCGTCCAAAGCTCCTTAACCTCAAAGAACTTATTCTTCATTTTGTGGAGCACCGTCATGAGGTGGTGACGCGACGCACGCAGTACCTTTTGCGTAAGGCAGAAGAACGGGCCCATATCTTAGAAGGATTAATCATCGCATCGGACAATATCGATGAGGTGATTGCCCTGATTCGCGCATCGTCTAACGCCGATCAAGCGCGTGAAAAATTGATTGAGCGCTTTGAGCTCTCGGAGATTCAAGCCAAGGCCATCGTGGAGATGCGTTTGCGTCAACTTACTGGTCTAGAGCAAGATAAATTGCGTTCCGAGTATGAGGAATTGATGAAAACGATCGAAGATTACAAAGATATCTTGGATAAAAAAGAGCGCCGAATGGCGATCATCAAAGAGGAACTCGCTGAGGTTCGTGAAAAATACGGTGATGAGCGTCGTTCTCAAATTGAATACGCTGGTGGCGATGTGAGTATCACGGACTTGATTCCAGATGAGCAAGTGGTGATCACCATTAGCCATTTGGGTTACATCAAGCGTACGCCGCTGACTGAATACAAGACGCAGCATAGAGGCGGGGTGGGTCAAAAGGCCTCATCGACGCGTAATGAAGATTTCCTGGAGCATTTATTTGTGGGGACGAACCACCAATACATGCTCTTTTTTACCCAAAAAGGAAAATGTTTTTGGATGCGTGTCTTTGAAATTCCAGAAGGCAGTCGTACCAGCAAAGGCCGAGCGATCCAGAACTTGATCAATATCGAACAAGACGATAAGGTCAAAGCCTTTATTTGTACCCAGGATCTCAAGGATGAAGAATACATCAATAAGCATTATGTCATTATGGCGACCAAACAAGGTCAGGTCAAAAAAACCTCTTTGGAGCAGTATTCTAGACCGAGAACCAATGGAATTAACGCCATTACGATAAAGGAGGACGACGAATTGCTCGAGGCTAAACTCACCACGGGCGACAGCCAAGTGATGATTGCTGTGCGTTCGGGTAAGGCCATTCGTTTTGAAGAGGAGAAAACCCGCCCCATGGGACGCGGGGCCTCTGGAGTGCGTGGAATCACTTTGGGTGGACCAAAAGATGAGGTGATTGGCATGATTACTGTAGATGACCAAGAGTCTGACATCCTTGTGGTTTCGGAAAACGGATATGGAAAACGCTCAAGTATCGACGATTATCGCATCACGAATCGAGGTGGTAAAGGGGTGAAAACCATTAATATTTCTGAAAAAACTGGAGAACTTGTCGCCATTAAAAACGTGACCGATAACGATGACTTGATGATCATCAATAAATCTGGTGTAGCCATTAGAATGGCCGTAGAAGATTTACGTGTTATGGGTCGTGCCACGCAAGGGGTACGCCTGATTAAGGTTCGTGAAGAGGATTCAATCGCTGCGGTGGCCAAGGTCATGCATGATGAAGATCAAATTGATGCCGTGGATGCGGAGGCCTCAGATGATTTGGCACAAGACGGCGCCTCAGAAAGCACTCCTGAGCAAACCGAAGAATAAAGAATAAAAGGTTGAAGAATAATTGTTTAATAAATAAATAAAATGAAAAAACATTTTGTAGTGGTTTGTGCGCTGATGGCATCAACCATCGTCTTTGGACAGAAAAAGGAATTAAAAAAGGCAGAGAGAGCCCTTTCGGAATTAAATTATTCTGAGTCGCTTGCCCTATTAAATCAAGCTGAAGCCAAATTTGCTGAAATGGATAAGGATCAAGTTGTTCAGTTCTATTTGATCAAGACCGAGGCTCTTTTGGGTTCTGGTGAAAGTGTGGCCGACAATAACTTGACTAATGCTATTGAAGCCCTGAGCCAAGCTAAATCGCGTGGACTCGATAAAGAGCGTCAAGACCGCGCGGATAAAATCGTAGGTATACTGCGCGGCGTATTTGTGAATAAGGCCATCGAAGCGCAGAATGGGGAGAATTACGGCCGTGCTGCAGAATTACTGACGCAGGGGTATACCCTGAGCCCTACGGATACTTCATTTTTGTACTATGCTGCGGGAAACTTAGTCAATGGTGGAATGTTTGATAAGGCTTTAGAAAAGTACAATCAGCTTTTAGGTATGGGGTATACTGGGGTGCGTGAAGAGTTTTATGCGGTCAGTAAAGCCAATGGAGAAGAAGTCATGTTTGAGTCGCGCGCACAACGCGAGGAAGGGATTAAGTTTGGTCTTTACGAGCAGCCTCGTGATGTGAAAACCGAGTCTGTTGAGTCTGATTTGTTGCAAAAAGTGACCTTGATTTATATCAACCAGGGGCAAGATGACAAAGCGGTAGCGCTTATGGCTCGTGCTCGTGCCGCAAACCCGAATGATGTGAACCTGATGCGCTCAGAGGCGGATTTGGCCTACAAAATGGGGGATATGATAAAATACCGCGAGGTCATGGAGCAAGTGGTTCAAACTGACCCGAATAATCCTGAGTTGTTTTACAACCTTGGGGTAAGTTCCATGCAAGTGGGTGAAACGGATCGCGCAAAGACGTATTACGCTAGAGCGCTAGAATTAGATCCGAATTATTCTTATGCGCAAATCAATATGGCTTCTCTTATCCTTCAGGGAGAGAAAGATCTTGTAGAGGAAATGAATAACTTGGGGACTTCGGCGGCAGATAACCGTCGTTACGATGAACTCAAAGAAGAGCGCAATGAAATGTACCGCGAGGCTTTACCTTATCTCGAAGGGGCATCGCAGACTGTTCCAGACAATGTCGAAGTTTTACGCACACTGATGAACCTTTACAGCCAGCTGGGCATGACCCCAGAGTACAAAGCCGCTAAAGCTAAAGTCGCTGAACTCGAGGGTAAATAAGCTGGTTTCAGCATTTTTCGCTTGACTAAAGATAAAAGGCCGCCATGAGCGGCCTTTTTTATGCTTGTAGGAAACGCGGTTCTCGCACTAAAGAATTTTCTTGATGACCCGCAGTTTATGGGTGTGGGTGTTTTGGTCCGTGTTAAAAATCCCGGTTTGATCCAGGCGATCGATGCGCACTTCTCCGTGGGCATGCAGGATGTAGTTGTCTTGCATGATCAGTCCCACATGAGTGATTTTGCCTTCGGTGTTGTCAAAAAAAGCTAAATCACCGGGCGTGCTTTCTTCGATAAAGCTTAAGGTTTCCCCGAGTAGGGCTTGGTCTTTGGCATCGCGAGGAATGGAGGTTCCGCTCAAGCGATAAACCATCTGGGTGAGTCCGCTGCAGTCGATGCCAAAAGGGGTTTTGCCGCCCCATAAATAAGGGGTGCCTAAATAAAGCAGGGCTTGTTCAATAACGAGCTCAGCATCACCGTCTGAGTGGAGGCGCTTTTGGCCTTCAAAAACATCACCTAACACGTCACAATTATGCACGCTACTGCCCACCACGATTGGTTTGAGCATCCCATTTGCGGTACTGGCATAGTCCACCAGGTCGCCGCTGTAGGCTGGGGTACGCCCTAAAGCCTTATTGTATTGTTCTGTACTTATGGGCTTGTATTGTTTGCGATCAATCCAACCGCTATAATCGTCTGCGCTACAACGGATTTTAACCCACTTTTTGCGCTGGTCAATGATTTTAAAAATTTCGCCATAGAGCAGTTGAGACACGAGTTCGCTGGTGTCTTCAGGATTGGCCCGCATGGGCACGATACTCAAATGACAAATTCCGTATTTCATGGGGTTATCGCAAACCTATTGAGTGTTTTCGTTGATTATACACGCTCGATGATCATGGCTGAAGCCCCGCCGCCACCATTACAAATCCCTACAGCACCATAGTGCCCGTTATTTTGATCCAAAACGCCCATGAGCGTAATGAGGATGCGCACGCCGCTGCATCCAAGAGGATGTCCCAGAGACACAGCTCCTCCATTGACGTTTACTTGATCTGGAGACAACCCCATGATCTTCATATTGGCGAGTCCTACCACTGAAAAGGCTTCGTTGAGCTCAAAATAATCAATCTCTGAAAGGCTTAACCCGGCTTTGGCCAAGGCTTTGGGTAGGGCTTTGGCTGGCGCTGTGGTAAACCACTCTGG
>DDCS01000164.1 GCA_002335345.1 Flavobacteriaceae bacterium UBA2000
GCTGGTGTAACAGATATGATTGCTGAAGCAGTATTAGGTAGAAAATTAGAAACAACTGGACATGAAGTGTTAAAAACAATTCACCCTCACCCAACGATGAGTGAAGCGGTAATGGAAGCTGTAGCAGCCGCTTATGACGAGGTGATTCACTTGTAGCACCCACAGAATTTATTCCGAACATTATCGGAATCCATATTCAATAAAAAAATCCTCTTTCGAGGATTTTTTTTATTTGAAAAAGTGAAGCGCTAAATCATAAACTTTGAGCCCGAATCCTACGATAACACCCGCAGCGTGCGGTGCAATAAAAGATCGATGTCGATAGTCTTCTCTGGCGAATGTATTTGAAATGTGTACTTCAACGACAGGGGTTTCAATGGCCCGAACCGCATCCCCAATACCCACCGAGGTATGGGTGTAAGCTCCGGCATTTAGAATAATACCCGCTGCACTAAAGCCGTGTTCGTGGAGCAGATTAATGAGCTCACCCTCCACATTGGTCTGGGCATATATCAATTCGTGGCCGGGAAATGCTTGACTAAGAATTGGCAAATAATCATCAAAACCTTGAGCCCCGTATATTTCTGGCTCACGTTTGCCCAATAAATTTAAATTGGGGCCATTTAAGATGACTATTTTGGCCATTTCCTGATACTCAACTCTAGTTATTCCCCAGAATCAGGGGCAGACCGTCTTTTCCTGAACCAAGCACAATAACTTTTGAATTATTGGATTCAGATAATTTTATGGTCGCCTCAATTCCTTTATCGCTCAAAATCTTATCGGTCAATGACGCACTAAGAATTCGGTTAGCGTCTGCCTTACCTTGGGCTTCAATAATTTGACGTTCGGCCTCCTTTTGCGCCGTAACCAAACGAAATTCATATTCCAAGGACTCCTGCTCTTGCTTTAATTTTCGTTCGATCGCATCTTTGATCGTTCCTGGCAGGGTCACATCGCGAACAAGAACCTCATTGAGTTGCACAAATTGTTTATCCAAAATCTTTTTGGTTTCTTCATAGATTTCTTCTTGTATCGCATCGCGTTTAGAAGAATACAATTGTTCTGGCGTGTAACGCCCTACAACACTTCTTGCTGCACTGCGAATTGCAGGCTGAATGATTCGCTCAAGATAATTTTCTCCTTTTTCTTGATGAAGTTTTCCCAAATCTTCTGTAATGGGCTTATACCATGCAGAGGCATCGATCTGAATCTCTAAACCGTTAGACGAGAGTACCTTCATCTTCTCAAATAATTCTTGCTGACGTATTTCGTAGACAATGATCTTATTCCAAGGGGCGACAATATGAAATCCTTCTCCCAATGGTGGTTGGTCGGTAACAACACCGCCATCAAAAGTTTTATATAAAACGCCTGCCTCTCCCGAGCCAATTGTAATTGCCGATTTTGCCAAAATAATAACAGCAAAAATGATTAGTGTAATTGCAGGAATACCTGCTTTGGGTAATTTATCCATAATAGATTTTGTTTTTTAGGTGAGACCGTTATATTTTCGAATGAACCATTCAACAGTAGACATCAAAATTAAGAAAGCTAAGGCGTAATACCATCTAATAAAGTCTAGTTTTTTCTCAGTCACTACTTCTCTGGGCATAAATTTCGGTTCAGTCAATAATTTTTCTCGTAAATCTTCCATTTTACTCAGATAATACAGCGGTGCTTGATTCAGCTCAGCCCAGGATTTCATGGGCTGAATTTTCGCAAACCCTTGCCCCATTTCACGTTGGATGGGATCAATTTCAAATTGACCTGATTTTTGTTCTGTTGTGCCCAAGACACGGACAGTGAAATTGTAAATCCCCGGGGCTAGATCAGAAAGATTAAGTTTATACTGTTTGGAATCCGCCAGCAGAGGTCTGATAATTTCGCGCTTAGATTCTTGATGAATTAACTTGATTTCAAGATCAGCGGACATATCAAGTTCGTCCGTTTTATCTAAATATTGGGCATAAAGTTCTGCTTGGGCGCTCTGCGCATAGACTGAATTAAATTTGACCTTAAGAACGCTTTTCTCTTGATGTTTGGTGATATATTTCCCAAGGATTCCTAAAAAAGCATCAAATGATTCATGGGATTTTGTCTGTCTAAAGGCCTCCATTTTCCATCGCCATAGACCAATTCCATCCCAAACGATCCAGCGCATACCCTTTTGCTCAAAAAAGCCGAGCTGAATACTTTTGCTCGGTTGATTCTGCAGTACAGAAGTCAGCAAGGCCTCATGAGGCGTATTAATACTGAGCGGACCAATATCAGAAACTAAAGGAGGCATTTGACTCCATTTTTCATAGGGAGGCTGAAACAGAGAAAATTCACGATTGACCAAAGAGAATAATTCATCGCTCACCCCTAAAAATTCCTTTTGTAAAACCGGCTGAATCTTACTGACCTCAGACCAATCCGTTTGGGGACCCGAAATGAGCCAAACATTGATTTGCTCTTCGATTATTTTGGCCATTAATGGTGCAAAAGCTCTGTTAGGTTGATAAAGAATCACCGCATCAATGTCCTTTAATTGATCCAAGGCTTTTTCGGGATGGGCCGAAATTATTTCGGTTCGCTCATCTGCTTCAAGTCCACGGGTCAAAGCACCAATATCAGGATGCATATTATGATAAACCAATAAAATACGTCTTTGTTCATCTACGCCTTCAACAGAAAGCACGGCATTATTGTTCATGAAAATTCGTTCCCCTGGAACTGATTTCAAAACCCATCGGAAGGATTGTGGCCCGACCTTACGGGCTACCAAATCGGTTTTTAAGAGTTGCTTGGTCGCGCCATACGGAAAATTGACGGGAATAGATTTAATTTTTTTACCCTCTTGATAGGCCTCAAGCTCCGTGGTCAATTCCATGACCGAACCCGTGCGATTTAAGACCAATTCAACCTCAAACGCCTGGTCTTTTCTCACTATTGGGTTTGCCGTTACACGCTGTAATGCCAAATCCTCTGGCCAAATAGTATCCCCGACAACAACAGGATATATTTGTCGATTTTGTGCCCTATAATATTCATAAGAAGGCCCCAAAGTTTGTTGCCCATCTGTCACCACGACCAAAGGGCCTTGGTCCTGCCCTAGAATTCGATCTAGGTTTTCTACAGCACGACCAATATTGGTTTGGGTCGCTTTGAACTCTAGTTTTTTTAGGGGGTTTACCTCCAGACCAAAACCATACCAATTCACATGGAATTTTTCATTCAGTAGCTTGTCCGCTCGCCATTGATCATACAAATTTTGAATCAAGACGCTGTCTTGAATTGAGGTCGATTGATCCAATAAAATACTGAGTTCTGGATATACGATCCTCACTGTTTTTTGCTTTATCTGAGGGTTGAAAAGCAAAATTACGAGCAGTGAGAGCGCACTGGCCCTTAAAAACACCAGTAAAGGCTTAGTCCAAAAATTTGGGAACTTGTGCTTCGCGTAGATATAATAAGACAAAATCAACGACAAGGGGATCAATACGATCATCCACAGCCATTGATTTTGTAAATATGGTTCCATGTTCAGGACCCGTTAAGGCCATATTAGGTGTACATACCTCCGTCTACATGGATCACTTGACCGGTAACATAAGATGACAAATCACTGGCCAAATAAAGACAAGTATTGGCGATATCTTGAGGTGTTCCTCCTCGCTTCAACGGTATTCCGTCCCGCCAGGTTTGCACTGTAGCCTCATCAAGTTTCTGAGTCATTTCTGTTTCAATAAATCCTGGGGCGATTACATTACACCGAATATTTCTTGAGCCAAGCTCTAGGGCAACAGACTTAGAAAAACCAATAATTCCAGCCTTAGAAGCGGCATAATTGGTTTGACCTGCGTTTCCTTGAACCCCGACAATCGAACTCATGTTGATAATACTGCCGTGTCTTTGCTTGAGCATGGTTCGTTGGACCGCCTTGGTCATATTAAACACAGACTTTAGATTGACCTCGATGACTCGGTCAAAATCTTCTTCGCTGATGCGCATAAGAAGATTGTCTTTGGTAATTCCTGCGTTATTAATTAAGATGTCAACACTCCCAAAATCAGCTAAAACCTGGGCCACCAAAGACTCGGCTTGATCAAATTGGGCTGCGTCACTTTGGTAAGCTTTTACTTTAACGCCATTTTGAGAAAGTTCTTCAGCCATGGCATTGGCTGCCTCGGCTGATGAATTATACGTAAACGCCACATGCGCCCCTTGAGCCGCAAAAACTTCCACAATACCTTTCCCAATACCACGGCTTCCACCAGTAATTAGGGCCACTTTGTTTTCGAGTAACTTCATACTATTTTGGTTTAGTTGTTGCGCGTCAATATCGATTACTTCAGCAGTTCGGCTACTTTCTTACCAATTTCTGCCGGTGAATCAACGACATGAATACCACATGAACGCATGATTTTCTTTTTAGCTTGAGCCGTATCGTCGCTTCCGCCGACAATTGCTCCAGCATGACCCATAGTTCGTCCTGCAGGGGCAGTCTCTCCAGCAATAAAACCAACTACGGGTTTTGTGCTGCCACTTTGGGCATACCATTGTGCCGCATCAGCTTCAAGCTGACCGCCAATCTCACCAATCATAACGACGGCTTGAGTTTCAGGGTCGTTAATCAGTAAAGACAGGGCCTCTTTTGTCGTGGTCCCAATGATCGGGTCTCCACCAATACCAATGGCTGTAGTTACGCCAAGGCCCTGACGCACGACCTGGTCCGCTGCTTCATAAGTCAAGGTTCCCGATTTAGAAACAATTCCTACTGGTCCTTTTTTGAAAACAAAGCCTGGCATAATACCAACTTTAGCTTCCTCTGGAGTAATCACCCCTGGACAGTTTGGTCCAATCAATCGGCAATCACGGTCTTTAATGTAATCTGCAGCTTTAATCATATCGGCAACAGGAATTCCTTCGGTAATGGTAATAATGACTTTGATGCCCGCCTCAGCCGCTTCCATAATTGCATCTGCAGCGAACGCTGGCGGAACAAAAATAATACTGGTATCCGCGCCAACCTTATCTACAGCCTCAGCGACAGTATTGAATACCGGGCGATCTAAATGCGTTTGCCCCCCTTTACCCGGGGTAACACCACCGACCACATTGGTTCCGTATTCGATCATTTGACTGGCGTGAAAAGTCCCTTCACTCCCTGTAAATCCTTGAACAATAATTTTTGAATTCTTATTTACCAATACACTCATGGTGCGTGAAATTTTTGAAGGTTAATGAGCGGCAAAATTAATCTTTTACCCTCGTTTAAAAAAGGAATTTATTGCTTCTTTGGGGATTAAATAAAGGCCAAAGTAATTACACAGGCTGCCAATCTGGGGCGCTTGCCGGCTGACTCATCATGTGTCCTTTGACAATAATTCCATCACGCACTTCCCAAAAAGCATTGAAATGTGAGATAGCCATTTCCTCTTCAGGGTTTTCAATGGTCCGCGCATAATACGTGCAGCGCACGGCAACGGTGTTTCCCTCTTTGACCACATGATGAAGGGACACCCTTAAGTCGTCATAAGTCTTGTTTATTTCTTTGAAAAAGGCGTCTAGTTGGTCAAATCCCATAACTACTTTACCATGACTGCTAAACCAAGTCAGCTGAAGATCAGAATGAAAAAATCTCGAAACAATATTGGCCTCCTCGACAACATGTGCATTATAAAATGCTTTGACCAGTTTTTTTGGTCCCATTACTTCTTTTTTAATTGTTCAATAACTTCTGGCAACTGCCGTAGGGCCGCCAATTCTTTATACTTCTTTCTAAACTCCTCGGCTGGCGTACCAAAATAGGATTTCCCGCCTTCCAAAGATTTACTCACACCACTTTGTGCTGAAATTATGGATCCTGCACCTATAGTAATGGCACTGGTAATTCCTGCTTGACCCCAAATCGTAACCCCATCTTCGATATTGACACAGCCGGCCACCCCTACTTGAGACGCAATCAAACAATCCTTACCGATCACGGAGTCGTGGCCAATATGCACCTGATTATCTAATTTAGCTCCTTTTTTAATGGTCGTATCTCCACTGACCCCTTTGTCTATAGTACAAGCAGCGCCTATGTGGACATCGTCCTCAATGAGCACTCGGCCACTACTTTGAAGTGGATCAAAGCCTTCTGGTCGTTTTTTATAATAAAATGCGTCTGCGCCCAAAATACTTCCAGAGTGAATGACTACACGGTCACCGATTACAGTGTGATCGTAAAGCACCACATTAGCGTGGATCAAACAGTCTTTTCCGATGGTCACATTGTTACCGATAAAGCAGCCCGGTTGTATTATCGTGTTTGAGCCAATACTTGCCGTTTCACAAACCATAGCCGTAGCAGGAACAAAGGGCCGAAAATGCGCTTTAAGCTTGTTAAAATCCCGAAATGGATCGTCTGAAATTAAAAGCGCCTTTCCTTTTGGACAGTCT
>DDCS01000083.1 GCA_002335345.1 Flavobacteriaceae bacterium UBA2000
CTGCTTTTGAGTTTAATTGGATTGCTTGTTTCTTGCGGTGAGGAAAAAGACTCCGCTACAGTGGAACTAGAGCCCGATCCAATAATAGAAGAATACGGGATGATACTCAATGATTTTGAAGTGGTCCGTGATACGGTAATGTCTGGAGATACTTTTGGCGGAATTTTAAGCAATCACGGAGTGTCTCAAGCCAAAATCTACGAGGTTGCAACGACATTTCGTGAGGTATTTGATGTGCGTAAAATCGGAGTAGGGCGCCCCTATGTACTGCTAAAATCAAAGGATTCTCTGAATCAGACACAGGTGTTTGTTTACGAAAAAAACAGAATCGAATACGCCGTGATTGATTTTCGAGATAGCCTCAAGGTTTATCATGAAAAAAAGCCAATTCGCTTGGTTGAAAAAACGGCTTCAGGGGTGATTACAAGCTCCTTATCTGAAACGCTTTCTTCACAAGAATTATCGCCCTATTTGGCAGAGGCCATGTCCGATATTTACGCCTGGACGATCAACTTTTTTCAGTTACAAAAGGGGGATTATTTTAAAATCGTTTACGATGAGCGGATCATTTCGGATTCAATTCCAGGGGGTGTCGCACAAATTAAAGCGGCCTATTTTTCACATAAAGGGGAGCCTTTTTATGCCTTTCGATTTATGCCCGAAAATGAACCTGGGGCAGTGCCAGATTTTTATGACGAGGAGTCCAATAATTTGCGACGCGCCTTTTTAAAAGCCCCGGTCAAGTTCAGTCGTATTTCTTCTCGATATAATTTGAAACGCCGTATTGCGCACTACGGATATAAGGTTCGCCCGCACAAAGGGACTGATTTTGCGGCCCCGGTGGGTACCCCGATCATCGCGACTGCAGATGGTATAGTAACCAAAGCCGAGCGCCGAGGAGGCAATGGTATTTATGTGAAAATACGTCATAACGCGACTTATGAGACCCAATACTTGCACATGAAAAAATACAAGGTTAAAAAGGGGCAGCGCGTGCGACAAGGCGAGGTCATTGGTTGGGTTGGAATGACCGGAAACACCGGTGGTCCACACGTTTGCTATCGTTTTTGGAAAAATGGACGTCAAGTCGATCCGTTCAAAACTGATTTGCCCAAGGCTGAGCCAATGCCCGGCAAATTTAAGACTGAATTTACCGAGCTGATGCTGCCGCTTAAAGACAAATTGGATTGTATTGCGCGGCCATAATGTGTTGTTAATAAATATGTTAGCTAATTCAAACGCCATCGTACAAAAACCGCCAAAGTTATCTTAACTTAGAGGTATCGTAGACTTAGCATTTTGTTCATCTAAACAAACGGCTATCTCTGCGAAAAACGCTAATTTTGCGTCACTAATTATTTAATTAAAAAAACAATTATGAAACAATTTTTACTTTTGTTGATGCTTCTAGGTGGTTTTACTGCCTTTGCTCAGGGTACTGTAACGGGTGTTGTTACCGATCCAGAATTAGGAGGGCCACTTCCAGGAGCGAATGTTGTTGAAACAGGCACAAGCAACGGTGCAGTTACTGATTTCAACGGAAACTTTTCTTTGCAAGTAAGCGGGAATTCAGGTTCAATCGATATCTCTTTCTTGGGATTCGTTGATCAAACTGTAAGCTTTACTTTGACAAACGGTTCAGCCGACTTAGGAACGGTAACCATGACTGCTGATGCAAACACACTTGCTGAAGTTGTTCTCGTGGGATCAGGTATCGTCGATTTAGCTGAAGACCGTAAGACGCCAGTAGCGGTTTCAACCATTACTGCAGCGCAAATCCAGTCAAAAACAGCCGGTAACCGTGAATTTGTAGAGGCGATACAATACACGCCTTCTGTTTACGTATCAAACCAAGCTGGAGGTTTTGGAGATTCTCAAGTATTCCTTCGTGGTTTTGACCAAGTGAACACTGCATTCCTTTTGAACGGTCAGCCGATCAACGGAATGGAAGATGGGCGTATGTACTGGTCAAACTGGTCTGGTATGGCTGATGTAGCCGAAGCGGTTCAGGTACAGCGTGGTTTAGGATCTTCTAAGCTCGCCATCTCTTCTGTAGGGGGTACGGTAAACATCGTTTCTAAATCTACTGAGAAGAAAGAAGGTGGATTTGTCCGTATGATGGCTGGTAATGACAGTTATTTTAAAGGAACAGTTAGTTATAACACAGGTGTTAGCGATAGTGGATGGGCTTTTTCTGCCTTAGTTGACCACTGGCAAGGACACAGAAAATATGCAATCGGTACTGCAGGTCAAGGACAAAACTATTTGTTCTCTGTAGGATACAAGCCAAATGAGAAGCACACTTTCAACTTATTATTGACTGGTGCTCCACAGTGGCACGATCAAAACTTCTCTGATTCTTTGGAAGATTACAAAGAACTTGGTGAGAAGCAAAACTCAAACTCTGGTTTCTTGGATGGTGAGCGATACACTGAGCGTCGTAACTATTACCACAAGCCAGTAGCTAACTTGAACTGGGACTACAAAATTAACGAGATGGCAGAATTGTCTACCGTACTTTACGCCTCTTGGGGTCGTGGTGGTGGAACAGGAAGTCTTGGAAGCAGCAGCAACCGTATCCGCGTAGGTGGTGATGGTGCGAACCAAGATGAGATTGATTTCGATACCATTTTTGCCAATAACTCAGCAACAGGAGTAGGTAACTTCGGTAATTCTTATCACCGTCGTGCTTCAGTAAACAACCACAACTGGTATGGTTTGCTTTCTAACTTAAGCCTTGATGTTGCCGACAACTGGGATGTTAATATCGGTTTTGATGGAAGAACTTACACTGGAGATCACTTCCGTCAATTAAATGATCTTTTAGGATTAACTTCTTATCAAGATAACTTTGGTACTGATCGTCCAAGTGATTATAGTTTTACCAATGAGTACGAAGCTGACCCATGGGCTGCTTTATTTAGCTCTGCCGGAGAAGAAGACCGTTACCAGTATGACTATTCTGAAACCATTAACTACTTAGGTGGATTTGGTCAAGCAGAATACAGCGCTGACGGATTCTCAGCTTTTGTACAAGGGGCGGTTTCAACGCAGTCTTATCAAAGAGAAGGTCGTTTTGTAGGAACTTCTGGAGATGGTCTTGGAAAATCTGAAAAAGTATCAAAATTAGGATACAACCTTAAAGGGGGTCTTGGTTTCGATATCGACAAGCAAAACGCGTTATTCTTCAACAGCGGTTTCTATTCTAGACAACCATTCTTGGACAACATCTTTAAAGACATCCGTAATTCAAATGTGTTGGCGTTTCCAAATGTTGAAAATGAAGAAATCACTGGTCTTGAGGCTGGATATCGTTTACAGACCAATGAACTTCGTTTCAATGTAGACATGTACTACTCTGAATGGGGTAATCGTTTCTTGTCTATCAACGGACCACAGCTTGATGAAGGTGTCTTCTCTACTTATCGCTTAACTGACGTAACTCAGTTGCATAAAGGTATTGAGGTAGACTTAGAATACCGTCCAAAAGGGGCATGCTACTCATTAACTGCTTTCGGTCAGACTGGTCGTTGGGAATACAGAGGATCATCTCCTTACACGCTACAGAATGACGAAACAAGTACATTTGTAGATGAAGGTGAGATCAACCTTACTGGAGCGCGTGTGGGTAATGCCCCTCAAACTCAGGTTGGTGCTGGTTTAAATCTTGATCTAATGAAGAATGTCACTGTAGACTTCAACTGGATTTACAACAAGGACTTGTATGAGTTTGTTGATCCATCTGATGT
>DDCS01000177.1 GCA_002335345.1 Flavobacteriaceae bacterium UBA2000
TATGGCGGAGGAACAGTCTGCCATTACAAAGTCTTGAGATGTCTTCTGAAATCTATTTTACATTTTAATTATAGTTTATTATTGCTAATTATGTCTTGGCTTGTCTTGTGTGTTCTTGTGTCTTCTGGTAACTTTTAGGGGACAGAATAGGGGACAGGTCTAGTGACAAGGCGCAGGAAGTTAAGTGCTGTATTCGTTAAGCAGGTGCGGGAAGCTGGAAAGTATTATGACGAGCATGGCTTGTTTCTGCGTGTGGAAAAATCTGGCTCAAGGCGCTGGGTTCAGAGGACCACAATTAACGGTCGACAACGCGAAATCGGTTTGGGTGCCGCAGACATCGTTGGACTGGCAGAGGCACGAGAGCAGGCTTTCGAGAACCGCAAACTTGCAAGAAGCGGTGGCGACCCTTTAGCCGCAAAGCAGGCTGCAATAGAGATGCCTACCTTTAATGTCGCATTCGAGCAGGTGATCGAACTTTATTCACCAACGTGGTCCAACGCCAAACATGAAAGCCAGTTTAGAAACACACTGAAGGCATATGCTTCCCCCTATTTTGGGAACAAACTTGTATCTGAAGTTTCAACAGCTGACATATTGGGCGCTTTAACGGCTATCTGGACGAGCAAACCTGAGACCGCACGCCGTGTAAAACAAAGAATATCCACTGTTATGAAGTGGTCGGTGGCAAAAGGTTACCGACCAGATGATCCAACTCAGTCCCTCAATCAGGCTTTGCCAAAAAATCCTAACAAACAAAAACACCGCAAATCCATTCATTACGATCAAGTGATTTACTGTATAAAAAGTGTTCGCCAGTCCAACGCCATGCTTTCCACAAAAATGGCTTTAGAGTTTTTAATACTAACTGCGGCTAGGTCAGGTGAAGTCCGCTTGGCAACCTGGGATGAAGTTAACTTTAACAGTTCTATTTGGACCATACCCGCGCAGCGTATGAAATCAAAAGAAGAACATATCATACCACTGGCTGACCGTCCGATGGAGATACTGGAGTATATGAAAGGACTTGGATTATCTAAACGGCTGATATTTCAAGGGTCGAAACTAAACAGACCAATTTCAGACATGACGATGTCAAAGTTAGTTAAGGAACTTGGTTTTGAGTCAGACGTACACGGTTTTAGGACTAGCTTTCGAGTTTGGGTGCAGGAAAAGACTAATACAGCTTTCGACGTAGCTGAAAAAGCACTTGCCCATAAGACGAAAAACCGGGTCGTGGCAGCTTATGCACGATCAGATCTTTTTGATAAACGTCGAAAACTTATGAACAATTGGGCAAAGTTCTTATCCGATGACACCGCTAAAATCATTCCACTGGTAATGACAAAATGAGTTTGGACGATGCTAGATACTTTGCAGAGTGCTGGGTAGACAAATACAAGGAGAGAATACTTGAAATTATTGATGAAGATTTTAAGTTTCGTGACTTTTTTCTACGTGAATTGCTCGTAGACGATACTCAAACCGCCTATGCCGGATTACCAGCGATTTATCTCACATATTACGCGCAACACGATCCCACCACCTTCGATATTTTAGTCGATCTTTTGAATAATACAAAACAGCAGCCCCCAATAATTGAGGCTCTTCGTGAGAGTATTCAATCAGGCACTTTTAAAAGACCTAAGCCCGGCCGAGGGAGACCTTATAAATCCGCAGGTCGAGACTTCATTTTATATCTTTTAGTAGCGATGCTTCAGAAAAATTTTGAAAATTTGTCATTTGGCGCAGGTGAAGACACAAGGAATGCGGAACCCGCGACGCAAATTGCGCTAGATGTTTTAGAGAAAGCAGGTTTTTCTCTGTTTGACTATCAGAATGGGAGATACGAAACACCATCTTTTCGATTGGTTGAGAAAAGTATTCGTAGATTTGAAGAAAACCCCAAAAACAGAGAGTTTTTTTACTAACCCCCAGTCTTATTCAACGCCTTTTAATTATGTCCCAAGGTAGGTTCCTCAAAGGCCCTATATGATCTCAGTCAGTCCAATTCGGAGGAGACTGATTATGAGATTAGAACGTTTACCAGAAGTGATGGCACGGACGTCACTTTCACGCGCACATCTTTATAGCCTTATAACCAGCGGAGCGTTTCCTCGTCCTAAACGGGTTGGAAAACGTGCGGTAGCTTGGGTTAGTGAAGACATAGACGAATGGATTGAAACTCGTCCGCTTGGTGGATCATGGCGGAGCACCCCCAATGGATGATGAGAATGGCAAATGGGGTGTGGTGGAATTTGATCAGGACATTGGAACGCCAATGCCAGCTGGTAACTACAAGGCGCACATTTCTAACATCACAGTCGCCGACAAAACCGATAATTATTGGATGATTATCGAATTTGAGATCATCGAACATGACGAGTTTTTGGGCTACCAACCAGACACGTATTTTATACTTCTGGGCTCACGCGTTGAAAGTAAAAAACGGGAGGTTAAAAAAGGGAAACTAAGGTATATTCAGCTTGGCTCATCCGTCAATGTAAACTTAAAAAAAAGGTCGGCTAAGGATGCAGTAAAAGACTTACTTCATTGCAAGTGCACAATAAAATTGGGTCAAACTGGAACTGGGATAAATTCAAAAAACCCAATTTACGGGGTCTTCCCATATGAGGGAGATGGAAATGTTTAAATTTCTGGCCCCAAAACTGCGCGATAACAATTGGATCGGCCTGATACCACTGTATAATCCCGGAAAGCGGCCTCTGATTAGTGGATGGCAAGAATATAACAAGCGACCGCCAAATGATGATGAAATAGATAATTGGTGCTCAAAAAGCCC
>DDCS01000069.1 GCA_002335345.1 Flavobacteriaceae bacterium UBA2000
TTTGACCGAAATAAATGACGCTAAATCAATCTCTAAATTATCCTTTCGGGTTTTATTGCGCTCCTTCACAAAAACGAGTTCGGCCACAGGACGATAATCCGTAAAGACTTTTTCCAAATAGGACTTTGGATGATCATTGACCACCAATTCCTCACGATCTGGATGTTCTACCACAAAACGCTTGACATAAAACAATTCTTTATCCCCGGCCCAATAGATCACGGTTATGGGTTTATCCTTTTTCCATTGCTCTAAAATAATCATGTCATCATCAAAATGGAGAGACATATCGGGCAAAACAGTTTTAACCATACCGTTTTGCCGGACAATAAGCAAGCGATCGTCAGGGGTAAATTCTCCCAGCAATTCTCCACGGCCATCCACATTGAGTCGTTGGACCGTGTCGTCAAACCAAATTTTTCTCGGCTTCAAGGTGGACAATCCCTTTTCTTTGAGCTCTATTCGCTTAACCGCATATTTTGAAACAATATTTCCTTTTGAGGCGCGACCTTTGACCAGAATTTCAGAAAAATCTAGATCCCATTTCAGCTTTTTAATACTGCCCGACTGGCGAAGCAAGACGGTTACTACCTCAGCCTCCCCATTAGGGTTAGCCGTGAAATAAAGCACTTTGGAACCAGGGTTTCCCGCGGTTATATCGTATTCCCGATCTCGTGTAATACTGGTTACGGGGAATCGTTTAACAAAAGTCGCCCCTTTTGCCCCGTCTTTATAAACTAGATTGTAAATGGTGCGCTTGTCTTTTTTCTTCCAAACCCCAACATAGATGATTCCTTTGCCGACAAAAGTCTTATCGCTGACCCGGGTCACCATCATTTGCCCTGACTCAGTAAAGACAATGATATCGTCGATGTCACTGCAATCGGTAACATACTCATCGCGACGCATACTTGTTCCGATAAACCCTTCTTCTCGATTTACATATAGTTTTGTATTTCGAATGATCACTTTGGTTGCCTCAATATCATCGAAAACACGGATTTCGGTTTTGCGTTCACGCCCAGCTCCATAATCTTTTTTCAAACGACTAAAGTAGGCGATCGCGTAATCGGTCAGGTGAACTAAATCATGTTTAATTTTAGCGATTTGATCTTCAAGGGCATCTATTTTCTGTTGCGCCTTATCGATATCGAATTTTGAAATTCGTTTAATTCGAATTTCCGTCAGACGCACAATATCATCGGTTGTAACCGTTCTCTTAAGATGGGTAATGTGTGGCTTCAATCCTAGATCAATGGCCTCAATGACTCCTTCCCAAGTTTCTACCTCTTCAATATCCCGATAGATACGGTTTTCAATAAAAATACGCTCTAAAGAAGCAAAATGCCACTGCTCTTCGAGGTCATTAAGTTGATACTCGAGATCTAGCTTAAGCAAATTAACGGTGCGGTCTGTAGAGCGCTTAAGCATTTCGTTTACCCCGACAAAGAACGGTCGATTATCTTCAATGACGCATCCTAGCGGTGAAATAGAGGTTTCACAACTGGTAAAGGCATATAAGGCATCAATGGTTTTATCCGGAGAAATCCCTGAAGGCAAATAAACCAAAATTTCTACCTCTGCGGCAGTATTATCCTCAATCCGTTTTATTTTAATCTTTCCTTTTTCGTTGGCCTTGAGGATGGAATCTATTAAGCTCGATGTGTTTGTACCAAAAGGTATTTCTTTAATGACCAAAGTACTCTTATCGAGCTGGTTAATAAGGGCGCGAGAGCGAATTTTCCCCCCGCGCTTACCTTCATTGTAATTAGAAGCATCCATCAATCCACCCGTTGGAAAATCCGGGAGTATATCAAATCGCTTTCCTTTCAAATGCTTAATCGAAGCATCAATGAGCTCCACAAAATTGTGAGGCAGAACCTTAGTCGAAAGCCCCACAGCAATACCTTCTGCCCCTTGCGCCAATAATAACGGGAACATGACCGGCAGATTAATGGGCTCTTTTTTCCGGCCGTCGTAAGACGATTGCCATTGGGTAATCTTAGGATTGAAGACTACATCAAGCGCAAATTTTGACAATCGGGCTTCGATATATCGCGAAGCTGCCGCATTATCCCCAGTATAGATATTCCCCCAGTTTCCTTGGGTGTCAATCAATAAATCTTTTTGACCAATTTGGACCATAGCATCAGCGATACTCGCATCTCCATGAGGATGATATTGCATGGTATGCCCCACGATGTTGGCCACTTTATTATAACGCCCGTCATCCAGTTCCTTCATAGAATGCATGATCCTTCTTTGAACGGGTTTAAAACCGTCTTCAATCGCTGGCACGGCGCGCTCAAGAATCACATAACTGGCGTAGTCTAAAAACCAATCACGATACATTCCCGTGACTCGGGTTATCGTCTCCTGAACCTCAGCCCCATCTTGCTCATGCAAAGGATCTAAACCGTTATTTTCTAGATCTTCACTCATGTGGTCTCTTGGACTTGATCCAATTCAACTTTTAGATTATTGATAATGAATTCTTGACGATCGGGCGTGTTTTTTCCCATGTAAAAACTGAGCATGTCTTCCACACTCATCGCTTTGTCTAGCATCACCGGATCTAGGCGGATATCGGCGCCAATAAAATGTCTAAACTCATCAGGAGAAATCTCACCAAGCCCTTTAAATCGCGTGATTTCAGGCTTTGGCTTCAATTCTTCTATCGCGTCGATACGCTCTTGGTCAGAATAACAGTAGATTGTTTTCTTTTTGTTGCGAACGCGAAATAATGGCGTCTGTAGAATATATAAATGCCCTTCTTTTATGAGTTCGGGAAAAAATTGCAAAAAGAAAGTAATCAAGAGCAGCCGTATGTGCATTCCATCCACATCGGCATCGGTTGCAATGACAATATTATTGTAACGCAAGTCCTCTAATGATTCTTCAATGTTAAGTGCCGCCTGCAAGAGGTTAAATTCTTCGTTTTCGTAAACGATTTTTTTGCTCAATCCGTAAGAGTTGAGCGGTTTTCCTTTTAAGCTAAATACAGCTTGTGTGTTGACATCGCGACTTTTAGTAATACTTCCACTTGCGGAGTCTCCCTCGGTAATAAACAAGGTGGTGTCCAAGGTGCGGTCACTTTTTGAATCCGTAAGATGAACGCGACAATCTCTGAGTTTTTTATTGTGTAAACTCGCCTTTTTGGCGCGCTCTTTTGCCAATTTACGAATACCACTGAGCTCCTTTCGTTCTCGCTCCGCCTGAATAATTTTACGTTGAATTTTTTCCGCAATCTCTTGATTTTTATGTAAAAAATTATCGAGTTGCGTTTTAATAAAATCATTGATATACGTCCTTACAGTGGGCAAGTTCCCTCCCATGTCTGTGGACCCCAATTTGGTTTTGGTTTGACTTTCAAAGACAGGTTCCATAACTTTGATGCTGATGGCCCCTACGATTGATTTGCGCACATCACTCGCATCGTAATTTTTACCGTAAAATTCTCTTATGGTTTTCACCAATGCTTCGCGAAAGGCGGCTTGATGCGTCCCTCCTTGAGTCGTGTTTTGACCGTTTACAAAACTGTGATACTCTTCGCTGTATTGAGTTTTACTGTGTGTCAGGGCGATTTCGATGTCCTCTCCACGGAGGTGAATCACGGGGTATAATCGGTCCTCTTCAGACATATTGTCCTCGAGTAAATCCTTCAGACCATTTTCACTAAAAAACTTTTCTCCATTGAAATCAATGGTAAGGCCCGGGTTCAAATAAACATAATTGCGGAGCATTTTCTCCACATACTCATTGCGGTATTTGAAGTTTTTGAAAATTGATTCATCCGGAGTAAAAATAACCCGAGTTCCGCGGCGCTTAGCGCTTTCCTCTGGTGTCGGATCATCGACGAGTTCACCGAGTTCAAATCCAGCGGATTTCATTTGACCATCGCGCACAGATTCGACGCGGAAGGAACTGCTTAAAGCATTAACGGCTTTTGTTCCAACCCCGTTTAGTCCAACAGATTTTTTAAACGCTCGTGTATCGTATTTACCCCCGGTATTCATTTTGGAGACGACATCAACCACTTTTCCTAGTGGAATTCCTCTTCCGTAGTCTCGAACACGCACTTCTTTGTCCTTGATTCGGATTTCAATAGATTTGCCCGCCCCCATGACAAACTCGTCAATACTGTTATCGAGAACCTCTTTCAGTAGGATATAAATACCGTCGTCGGCTGTAGAACCATCGCCTAATTTACCAATATACATGCCCGGACGCAGGCGAATGTGCTCTTTCCAGTCGAGTGAGCGAATATTGTCCTCGGTATATTGGGTATTTGACATGGGCGATTGTTGAGTCGCTAAGATAAAATTCTCCCTAAAAATGGAAAACCTTGGAAGGTTAAAGTAATTAACAATTAGGTCAAATAATTGTTAAGAAAAATCAAGTAATTCAAGCCTTGAGAGCCAAACCCAATCGCGCCTTTAACTCGATGATTGAACCGTTAAAACCAGGGAGATTAATTGATTTTAGACGTTAAATCTAAAATGCATCACATCGCCATCTTTGACAATGTACTCCTTACCTTCCACGCCTAGTTTACCTGCCTCTCGTACTTTCGACTCACTTCCATATTGTGCGTAGTGATCAAATGAAATTACCTCAGCACGAATAAACCCTTTTTCAAAATCCGAATGAATGACTCCTGCAGCTTGTGGCGCTGTGGCCCCAACAGGAATTGTCCAGGCACGCACTTCCTTTTCTCCAGCAGTAAAATAGGTCTGTAAATTTAACAAGGTATAAGCACTTCGAATGAGTTTTGAGGCCCCGGGCTCATCCAATCCCAGATCATCTAAGAACATTTGTCGCTCCTCAAAAGTTTCAAGCTCTGTGATGTCGGCTTCTGTCGCTACGGCCAAAACCAAGACTTCCGCACCCTCTGCCAGAGCAAGTGCGCGGACACGTTCTACATAAGCATTACCGGTAGCCGCGGATTCTTCATCGACATTACAGACATAAAGCACGGGTTTATCGGTTATAAATTGAACCGGCGTAATAAATTCTTTGCGCAAATCCTCATCAATCTCAATACCACGAACCGATATTCCTGAAGAAAGTCCATGTTTAACCTGATTGAGTACGTCTTGCTCTTTTTGAGCTTCTTTGTTTCCCGTTCTGGCAGCACGATGGACCTTTTCCAAACGTTTTTCGACCGTCTCCAGATCCTTGAGCTGCAACTCCATGTCTATGATTTCCTTGTCGGACTCTGGGTTAACACGGCCCTCGACATGGACAATATTATCGTTGTCAAAGCATCGCAGCACGTGCAAAATAGCATCTGTTTCTCTAATGTTGGCTAAAAACTGATTCCCTAACCCCTCACCTTTACTGGCCCCTTTGACCAGTCCTGCGATATCTACGATTTCCACAGTAGCAGGGATTACGCGCTGAGGCTGAACCAATTCCTCGAGTTTAATCAAGCGTGGATCAGGGACATTGACCACCCCTACATTGGGCTCAATAGTACAAAACGGAAAGTTGGCGCTTTGGGCTTTGGCTTGTGACAAACAATTAAAAAGAGTTGATTTTCCTACGTTAGGCAATCCGACTATACCTGCTTTCATAGTGCTTAATTATGGGCTGCAAATATATCATTTAGACTTCATAAAATATTAATTTTTGGAAATTTAGGCCCAGGCGATGTAACTTGGTCAAAAATTAATGCCATGACAATTAACAAGTACCTCTTCATTTTCTTTTTGAGTCCACTGACGTTTTTTGGTCAGAATAATGAAACAGTAAAAGAAGTAGTGACCGTTAAACGGGTCATTACCAATAACGGTCAAAACATTACGATTAGTGAACAACAGGCAACCCAACAAATCAAAGGGACTGTGGTTGTGGCCGGAGACAGTATTGTCAATCAGCGTGCGGTGGAACAGAGTATTCAAATTAATGATACTGTCAAAGCGGAAGAACAGAGAATAAAAGACAGCGTCAACCAGGCCAGAGTGGCTCAACTAAAAGCGGCTAGAGAAGCAGAATTAAAAGCGTCTATTGAGGCGCAAAAAGCCAAAGCCGAAGCGCAAAAGAAAGCCCTAGAAGAGCAATATCAAAAGCAGATTGAAGCCCTTGAGGAAAAACGAAAAGCGCTGATGAAAAAACCAGACAATAAATAGTTAGGAATTACAACCAAAAGGCTATTCGTGATGCATAAAACGCTGCTTGGCAAGGAGCTCCTCTTCTGATTCAACATGCTGATCATCAGGGACACAGCAGTCAACAGGACACACGGCGGCACATTGCGGCTCTTCGTGAAATCCTATACATTCGGTGCATTTATCAGGAGCGATATAATAGTATTCGTCGCTAACGGGAATTTGTGGCTCTTGAGCATTTACCGCTTTACCTGAAGGCAAAATCACATCGCCCTTTAAATCAGTCCCATCACTATAGCGCCAATCGTCAGCACCTTCGTAAATCGCGGTGTTCGGACACTCTGGCTCACACGCACCACAATTAATACATTCATCTGTAATGATAATGGCCATAGCAATTTGTTTTTCTAAATTTGTGCAAATTTAATATCTAACTGGGGGTTCTCCAAACAATCTCATGCAATTAAATCAACGAATTAACGCCTTTGTGGCTTTGGGTCAAGAAATGAATGAAATGGCACAAAAGCCCGAATTGTATGCCGATTTGTTTGCCTTAACCTATGGCCATAACAAATGGTTTGATCAGACCCAAGTGTGCTTTGCCCTAGAGCAATGGGCGGATCAACTCACCCAAAGAAACTTGGAAGAATGGTTGGCCCCTTACAAAACTGAATTTATTGGGGGCAAAACTATTGCGCTTGTTCTGGCTGGAAACCTTCCCTTGGTGGGTTTTCACGATATACTTTCATCGCTAATTTCAGGGCATAACATCCTTTGTAAATCCTCGAGTAAAGATCCTGTTTTGACCAAGTTTATTTTGGAAAAGCTCATGCGCATTGAACCTAGATTTAAGCCATTTATTCAATGGACGGACGGCCCCTTAAAAAACTTTGATGGCGTCATTGCCACGGGCAGTAATAATTCGGCCTTGCATTTTGAGTATTACTTCAAAAATTACCCCAATATCATTCGAAAAAACCGAACGAGTATTGCTGTTTTAAAAGGGGATGAACGCCCGGAACAATTGAGCGCTTTGGCCCAAGATATTTTTCGATATTTCGGTTTAGGATGTCGCAATGTTTCTAAACTTTATGTCCCTCGTGGGTTCGATTTTCAGCCATTTTTTGGTGCAGCTTATGCCTTTGGTCATGTCATGCAGCACGATAAATACATGAATAATTATGATTACAACAAGGCGGTTTACCTAATGGGACAAGTGCCTTTGCTCGACAATGAATTTTTACTGCTAAAAGAAGACACCGATTTAGTTTCCCCAATCGCTGTAGTTTTTTATGAATATTACGATGACCCAAAGCGTCTAAACAGGCATTTACAGAGCCTTGAAGAAAACATCCAATGTATTGTCGGTGCCGAGCCGAATCTCTGCACGGTTGATTTTGGTCAATCTCAATGTCCTCTTCTCAGCGATTATGCCGATGGCGTAGACACCTTGGCTTTTATGAATTCACTTTAGCGTTAACTGAGCGAAAACCTTATCGTTAAAAAATAGTGCCTTTTTGTTAAAAGTATATTGATAAGTTGTCTTGTTTTGCTCGCGGTTTGCTCCGATATTTCTCATCTTTGTAGGCTCATTTTAGAGCTATGAAAAAACACAATTTTAGCGCTGGACCTTCCATCCTTCCACAGGAAGTAATGCAACAAGCTTCAGAAGGTCTATTAAACTTTAACAACTCTGGTCTTTCCATTATGGAAATATCGCACCGGAGCAAGGATTTTATTGACGTTATGGATCAGGCGTGTGCCTTATCGCTTGATTTACTTGGCCTGGACAATAAAAGCTACAGCGCCCTATTCTTACAAGGCGGAGCCAGCACGCAATTTGTGATGGCACCCTATAATTTTTTAAGACAAAAAGCAGCCTATCTCAATACGGGAACTTGGTCAAGTAAAGCCATAAAAGAAGCCAAATTGTTTGGTCAAGTTGCGGAAGTAGCCTCGTCAAAAGATCAAAATTTTGCGTACATCCCAAAGGGATATCACATTCCAGAAGACAGCGACTATTTTCATTGTACCAGCAATAATACAATTTTTGGCACCCAAATTCAGGAAGTCCCCGATACAGAGGTTCCGGTATTTTGTGACATGAGTAGTGATATATTCTCACGCGCTTTAGATTATACCAAATACGACTTGATTTATGCAGGAGCCCAAAAAAATATGGGGCCTGCTGGAACAACATTGGTCCTTGTGAAAAATGAGTTGTTGGGCGAGGCGCCGAGACCAATTCCATCCATGCTGGATTATCGTGTTCATCAAGACAAAGGCAGTATGTTTAATACACCACCGGTTGTTGCTGTTTATGTTTCACTGCTGACACTTAAATGGCTCGAGGCCAAAGGAGGGGTATCTGCCATTGAAAAACTCAACCGAGAAAAGGCCAATCAACTTTATACCGAAATTGATCGCAACGCATTATTTAAAGGATTTGCCCATCGGGAAGATCGCTCAATAATGAATGCTACCTTCAATTTGACCGATGAAACCAACAAAGCCCTTTTTGACACCATGTGCAAAGAGGCTGGAATTAGCGGAATTAATGGTCATAGAAGCGTCGGCGGATACAGAGCCTCAATTTATAATGCCATGCCCCTTGAAAGTGTACAGGTGTTGATCGAGGTGATGCAGGAATTCGAACGCAAACAATAGGGCCGACTAAATTATTAATTACAAAGACGCAAAGAAAATGATTAAAGTACACGCAAACGACGGCATTTCACAAAGTGGTGTTGACGCCTTAGAGCAAGCAGGATATTCAGTAAGCACCACAAAAGTGGCCCAAGAACAACTTGTTGATTTTATCAATAGAGAAGCCGTACAAGTGCTTTTAGTGCGCAGTGCGACGACCGCGCGAAAAGAACTAATTGATGCTTGCCCTGGACTTAAGATCATTGGTCGCGGTGGGGTTGGTATGGATAATATTGATGTGGATTACGCGCGATCCAAAGGTTTACACGTTATCAATACCCCTGCTGCCTCTTCGGCCTCGGTGGCAGAGTTGGTCTTTGCCCATNNACTAATTTTGGAGCGCTTAAAAAAGCCTATGCCAAAGGGCGTGAACTAAGAGGTAAAACCATAGGGATTGTCGGTTTTGGCAGAATTGGCAAAGCGGTTGCTCAAATTGCATTAGGATCAGGGATGCGTGTCATTTACTTTGATCAGTATGTCCCTTCTGCCTCTGTAGGTTTGAAATTTTATGACCAACAAGAGGTCAATTTTGATTTGAAGGCTTCTAGTTTTGAAACCGTTTTAAGCGAAAGTGACTTTATAACGCTGCACGTTCCAGCCCAAAAAGATTATGTTATTGGCGCCTCTGAATTAGCGCAAATGAAGGCTGGTGCCGGTTTGATTAATGCAGCACGTGGCGGAGTAGTCGACGAGGTTGCCTTGATTGCTGCATTAGAGTCTCGTCATATTTCTTTTGCCGCTTTGGATGTTTTTGAAAACGAGCCTACCCCAGCCATACAAGTCTTGATGAACGAATATTGTTCCTTGACACCCCATATTGGAGCGGCTACAAACGAAGCACAAGATCGAATCGGAGAAGAATTAGCGGCGCAGATTATCGAGCTGACCGCTTAAATGGTTTGACCAACTCGGGGTTGTTAAATTCTCTAGGCGATAGAGAAAATCAATTCATGAATGTCTAACTTTGCGCCCTATGTTTGAAAAACTTAAAAAGCGGTGGAACGTCACCAGTAACTTTCAGGTGACAAAGATTTTGGTAGTCTTTGCCTTAACAGGGAGTTCATCAGCCAAGGTCACTGGTCCATTGCTAAAATTAAGTCCCGTATTGGCGGGTCTAGAACCCATCTATTTCAACACTATTTATGTTATTGCCACCTTAGTCCTGTATCAATTCCTATTGCTACTTTTTGGATGGCTTTTTGGTGAAAAAGAGTTTTTTATCCTATTTTTAAAGAAATTCTTCAGAAGACGATCCTCTTGAGTAAAAAAGCAATCAATAAACAAAATCGAAATTATCGTTTTACTGGCCTAATCCTAGGGCTATTATTGGTATTGCCCAGTTTAATTCAATTGGGCCACCTCTTAGAAGGCCACCAGCATTTGGGATGCAATCAAAATTCCACTCATCTTCATGAGCTAGATCACAAATGCGATGTCCTGGCTTTTCACTTCAGTGCGTTATCATTCAGCTTTAATGAATCTACGGAGGAACAAAAATTAGTTGTTTTTGATCCACCAAACTTTTGGCATAGTGCGTTTTTTACCAATCGAGATCTCGCGACAAAATTTTCTAGGGGGCCACCCGCAATGATTTAAAAACCAGATTGTTATAATTAATAATTGGTCCATTTAAATCATTAAAATGCACAAACTATTTTGGGTGCTTGTACTGTCTATAAGCCCCTTTTCACAAGCTCAAATTTGTGACCTTACATTGGCTGGCAGAATATTAGATCAGCACGACGATTCAGCGCTTTCGCACGCCCTTATTTCAATAGAAGAATTGAATGTATCAACCTTCAGTGATCAGGACGGTCGATTTTCATTTGATCATCTGTGTCTGGGCACTTACACCTTGTCGGTAATCCATGCTCAATGCAATACCAGGAGTTTTAGCATAAAACTTAAGGACAATTCATTCAAAACACTCAAGCTCGAGCACCATTATGAAGAACTTAATGAGGTTTTGCTTAGCGGCTCGTCAGAGGGTTTAGTGTCCGCGGCGAAAGAAGTGATAGACGCTGGTACCATTGAACGAAGCAGCAACCAGTCACTGGGGGACGTAGTCTCTGAGGTCACTGGAGTCAGTGGATTTAGTTTTGGCAACACCGTGATTAAACCCTCAATACATGGACTACACAGCAGTCGCGTAACCATTATGAATAATGGGGTGCGCATGGAGGACCAAGAATGGGGTGCGGAACACGCCCCAAACGTGGATGTTAATCTAGCACATTCCATTGAAATCATTAAGAACGCCTCTGCCCTCCAATACAGTGGTGATGCCATTGGCGGTTTTGTCATTTTAAAACCTCAGCGTATCCCCATTAAAGATACACTTTATGGAAAAGCAAGGTTGTCTGCTCAAGATAATGGTCGCGGAGGATCTGCACATGTCGGTTTAATAAAAAGTACCGCGATGGGTTGGTATGGCTCTTTAGAAGGTACCTTTAAAAAATATGGGGACTTTAATGCCCCAGAATATAGTTTGAGCAATACAGGAATGAACTCCTATACCTTAGCCGGTAAACTGGGGTTTAATGAGTTTAAACGCGGATTTGAATTGAGTTACAATCGCCTCGAGAATACGGTGGGCATTCTTCGTGCGTCGCATTTAGGAGGAGCACAAGATCAATTCGTCGCCATAAATAGCCCTGAGCCATTGATCATTAATGATTTTACCTATAATATTGATCGGCCCAAACAAGAAGTAAGTCATCAAATTATGTCGGCCAAGGCCTTTGTAAAATCGGATAAGTTTGGACGAATCGATCTACGCTATGATTTTCAGAAAAATGACCGATTAGAGTATGACATTCGTCGGGGCAGTGATCAGAATAAGGCCTCTTTAGATTTGGACCTTCAAACCCATGCCGTTTCTTTGGATTTAGCGCCAAAATTAGTGGGATTTAATTCTTTAAAAACGGGATTTTCAGGACGATACCTAAAGAATAAGTCAAATCCCAATACTGGCGTAAAGCGTTTGATCCCTGATTATAAGCGCTATGATCTTGGCTTTTATGCCCTGGCCACGAAATCGCTCAATAATGATTTGGTAGTGGATGCTGCTGTGCGCCTGGATTATATGCGTATTGAATCTTTTAAGTATTATTACTCGGCGCTTTGGACTCAGAGAGGTTACGACACAACTTTTGCCGCGTTTGAGGTAGAGGATTTGGGGACGCAGATCTTGACGGCACCAAAATTTAATTATTTAAATCCGTCGGCATCCCTAGGGACAAGTTGGGCTTTAAACGAGCAAAATCGCCTTTTAATGAATCTATCTCTTGGTGCTAGAAACCCCAATCCTTCGGAATTATTTTCGGAGGGCTTACATCATTCGGCATCAAGGATTGAAATCGGTGATCTGCGCTTTAAACCAGAAATCGCTAAAAATCTATCGCTTGGTTATAGGTATCAAAACACGAAATTAAACTTTAGTGTAAATCCGTTTGTGCGCCTCATTGATCGCTTTATTTTGATTGAACCGACGGGGATTCAGCAAACCATACGCGGAAATTTTCAAGTTTGGTCTTACAGGCAAACTGATGTTTCCCTTTCTGGTCTGGATATGGATACCCAGTATGCATTTACGAACAAATTCGGATTTCAGCAACAATTTTCACTAGTCAAAGGCTATGAACTTGAGACGAAAACTCCGCTTATCAATATGCCTGGAGTTAATATGATCCATGCGCTAAACTATACCTATAAGCAAATTGAAATGCGTATTGAAAGTGATTACACTTGGCGCCAAAATGAATTTCCTGATACGAATTTTGAAGCCTTTATACCCGAAACACAGACCATTGAATTGATCGATGTCAGTACGCCTCCAGAGGCCTATCACTTGATGAATTTAACCTTTGGCGGGCCGCTTAATTTTTCGGAAAACTTCAATTTCTCGTGGACTTTGGACATTCAAAATGTATTTAACACGGCCTATCGTAATTACCTCAACGGCATGCGTTTCTATGCCGATGAATTGGGACGAAATGTCCTTATATCTCTAACATCAACTTTTTAAAAACTAAACCATGAATAATTCTAAAAATCAAAACACAACAAATTCTAAATTTTTAAATTTTACCACTATGAAAAACTATATACTTTATTCGTTTATTTTATTGACAGGACTTCTGTTCAACGCATGCTCTGATGACGATACCCCTCCTGCCCCAGTTGACGAGGAAGAAGTAATTACCACGCTTATGGTCACCTTAACCTCAAACACGGGACAAACCATTACGTTAAACAGTCAAGATTTAGATGGCGATGGTCCTAATGACCCTACGATTTCTGTTTCTGCACCTTTGTCGGTAGCGACCACCTATTCTGGGGTCATTGAACTACTCAATGAAACAGTGAGCCCTGCGGAGCCCATACACGAAGAGGTAGCTGAGGAGAGTGCAGAGCACCAATTCTTTTACACTCAAGGAGGAAATATAAATGTAACGACTAATTATGGCGATTTTGACGGCAACGGGAATCCTTTGGGATTATCATTTTCTTTATCCACGACCTCTGCGGGTCAAGGCACAATGACCTTTACCTTACGTCACGAACCGTTAAAGCCAAATGATGGGACTTTATCCGGCGCTGGTGGTGAAACGGACCTCTCTGTAACCTTCCCAATTACTATTGAGTAATTCGTATTCCAGGGACCATACCGCTCGATAGATTAAGTTTCGAGTATTTGATCATTTTTTGGTCAAATACTCTTCTTTTTTATCGAGTTTTGGTTTAATAACAAACTGACAATAGGGCTGGTACGGATTATTTTTATAGTATTCTTGATGTTCAACCTCCGCTGGATAAAACGCGTCAAATGGGGCGACCTCAGTGACAATTGGACTGGGATAGACGCTATTTTGTTCCAATGCTAAGATATACGCACCGACTGTTGATTTTTGATCCTCAGTGGTATAAAATATCGCACTGCGATAATGTGTGCCGACATCGTGTCCTTGACGATTGAGTGTAGTGGGATCATGTGTTTTAAAAAATAAATCAAGAATAACCTCCAGAGACAGTTCCTTGGGATCATAGGTTAATTCAATACACTCTGCATGACCCGTGCGCCCCTGACAGACTTCACGATAAGCGGGATTCTTTATCGCGCCTCCGCTAAATCCAGAGACAATAGAAATCACCCCACGAACGCCCGTAAAGACCGCTTCGGTACACCAAAAACAACCCCCGGCTAATACAATTTTTTCCATAACAATACTTTTTGAATAGCCCGGTAAATGTAAGGACCGCAAGCCAATCCCCAAAACAAATTAAAACCACCACTTGAGACTTGGTTGCCTTAATTTAATACTGTAATTTTCACGTTCAAATGGGCAGAATGGTTCAAGCCAAAAACATTACCAAGCACTACGGTCAACTTCAAGTACTCAAAGGAGTTGATCTCACTGTGGAAAAAGGTGAAATTGTTTCTATAGTCGGGGCTTCCGGAGCAGGAAAAACGACCTTATTACAGATCCTTGGCACCTTAGATCGAATGGACCAAGGCAGCCTGAGCATTAACGGCATTAACCCTTTTGATTTAAATGCAAAAGCCCTCGCCCAATTTCGCAACGAATCCCTTGGATTTATCTTTCAATTTCATCAGCTTTTACCGGAGTTTAGTGCTATCGAAAATGTCTGCTTTCCGGCGCTGATTCAAAATCAAAGCATGAGTAAAGCGAAAATTAGAGCAAAAGAACTCCTGGATTACCTAAGTCTCAGCCATCGTTTTGATCATAAGCCCGGAGCGCTCTCCGGCGGAGAACAGCAGAGAGTGGCCGTAGCACGAGCCCTGATGAATCAACCGGCACTGATCTTGGCCGATGAGCCAAGCGGAAATCTCGACACCCAAAATGCACAAGAATTGCATCAACTCTTCTTTGATTTGAGAAAAGCCTTCAATCAAACCTTTATTATCGTAACCCATAACAGTGATTTAGCACAAATGGCAGATCGTCAGTTGGTCATGGAAAACGGTAATTTCAAACCTTAATTATGCGCCCCAAAGCCATAAAAGACTTGCTCGAGCGAAAACTGGAGCTCTATTACAATGATGGATTTATCGCTGATGATCCTCTTCAAATACCCCATCAGTTCAGTCACAAGGAGGATATAGAAATAGCCGCACTACTCACGGCAACAATCGCGTGGGGTCAAAGAAAAACGATCATTAAAAATGCTAGGGAAATGATGGCGCTGATGGATGACGCGCCTTTTGATTTTATCCTAAATCATGAACAAAGGGACTTAAACCTCATGAACCATTTTGTTCACCGGACCTTTAACAGTTCCGATCTCATATTTTTTGTTTCTGGCTTGAAGCACATTTACAGCGACCTTGGTGGCCTTGAATCTGTATTTAAGGCGCCCAATTCAGCGCCGTATTTACATCAATCAATCCATAATTTTCGTCAATGCATGTTTGAGGTCCCCCATCAAAAACGCAGTGAGAAACACATTAGTGACCCCTTAAATAAATCTGCTGCTAAGCGATTGCACATGTTTTTAAGATGGATGGTGCGCCCGTGTAAGCGCGGGGTTGATTTTGGCCTTTGGACCTCAATTAAGCCCAGTCAACTCTCTTGCCCCTTAGATGTTCATACGGGTAATGTTGCGCGTTCTTTGGGTTTAATCACCCGAAAGCAAAATGATATTTTGGCTTTACTCCAGCTCGATGAGGCACTTCGAAGCTTTGATCCTGTAGACCCAGTGAAATATGATTTTGCCCTTTTTGGCCTCGGCCTAAATCATGATTTTGTTTAAACTATTGCATTTCATCGAATAATTTTACATTTAATCGTTTAAATATTGATTATTTATTTATCTTTGACGGTATCAAACCCCAAATTTGATTAACCCTTAGAAGACAACTCATGAAATACTTATTACTTTCCCTTAGCCTTATTACTTTTTGGAGCTGTAGTCAAGAGCCCATGAATGTAGAGACCCAGACACTGCAAGAACGGCGCAGTGGAAACAATTACGGAATCGTACATGTCGCCGATTTATACGCCGGCCAAAATATTTTAATTGGCAGCGTAGAAGTGGCCAATTATTATGATCAAGTCTATGTGACTTATAAAACTAACGGAAATTGGTCCTTAAAGAAAACACATCTATTTGTTGGCGATTTTTCTGATTTACCTGTGAATAATGGAGGAAACCCACAAGTAGGTCGTTTTCCCTACAAGAGAACACATCCCAATGGGACACAAGAGTTTACCGTAGTCGGACCTGATGTTTACTCGTCAAGCTGTTACTTTCATGCTGCCCATGCTGAAGTGGTCAATAGCAACGGTCAAAGTGAAAGCGCTTGGGCCGATGGCGACCCCTTGGGCGGAAATAGTTGGGCCATGGGATTTAATCAGTGCTATTAGATTCCGAAATAATGAACATAATTATTCGCTTAAAAAAGACATCTCTTCAGGTGTCTTTTTTATTTAATGTATATTTGCCCAATTATTGAGTCAATGACATTTCTCAGGCCGGAAATACTTACCGCTCTAATTCTCCTTGCCCTCCCTATCATTGTTCATCTTTTTGAATTCAGGATATTCAAACCAACTGTATTCTCTAATGTATTATTTCTTGAGCATCTTAAGCAAGAGCAACATCGCTATCAAAAATTAAAAAGGTGGTTGATTTTACTGCTTAGACTGGGTTATTTTACTGGGATTATCATGGCTTTTGCCTTACCCACGATTCCTGAGCAAAGCAATACCCCCCAAGACGCTCCGGCTTATCTCTTATACCTAGATAACTCATTTAGCACGACCGCCAAAGGCTTCTCAGGTTCTTCCTTACTCTCTGAAGCCAAAGAAGAGTTGTACCAATGGAGTAAATCACTCGATGGAAATCAAATCAACTGGTTTACCAATGACGCACAATATCCAAATCAATCGATAAAGGATTTTCAACAAACAATTTTATCCTTAAGCGCAAGTCCACGCCAACACTCGCCTGAGCAAGTGACCCTAAATGCACAACGCATGTTTGCGCAAATGGGGGCGTCAAACCGACACTTGATTTGGTATACCGATCATCAAAATTGGTCTGTCCCGTCTAATTTGGATGGTATTGAGCTGACCCTACGCTCTTTAATCGCCACTGATCGAACAAATATTTGCCTTGAGAAGGCCGCTATTGATCGCTCTGATCCAGATAAAACGCGCTTGAGTGTTTTGCTGAGTAATAACCTCAATGAAGAGCAGTCCATAACCATTCGTGTTTATAAAGAAGACAAGCTGTTCACACAAACGGGCACGAAATTATCTCCTGGCCAAGACAAAACAGTTGATTTCGATTTGGGAGCCCTCAATAAATTCAAAGGCATGGTCACCATTGAGGATCGCGGCTTAGGTTATGATGACACTTTATATTTTAATGTACCACCGCAACCCAAGGTGAAAGTCTTGAGTATTGGTCAAAAGTCTCATGCTGTACTGCGCAGTATTTTTGATGAAAAAGACTTTTCTTACAACCAAAGAGACTTAAGCACTTTGGACTTCTCTTTAATTAGGGAACAAAATTTAATAATACTCGATCAACTCCCCTCTATAAATAACGCATTGATTGGGGCCCTAAAAGAACACCTGTTAAACAGTGGTGGGCTCGTGATTATTCCTGAGATGGCGACCATGGAAACGGCCCAACAAATATTAAGTGAATTTAGATTAGGACGCATCTCATCCTTGAATCAGCAATCCAGAACGGTCATTGAGATTAATGCAAACGATCCTTTTTACAAAGGCATATTTGAGCAAAATGTGGCGGATTTTCAGTATCCAACCGTCGGTCAAAGTTATAATGTCAATACTCAGGCCAGGACATTGCTCTCTTTTGATCAAGGAACCCCTTATTTGTTTGGCAACGATGGTATTTATTTTTTTACCGGACCTATTACCGGTCCAGGGACAAATTTTGATCAATCTCCATTGAGTGTGGTTACCTTAATTCAATTGGCGCGCCAGACCCAAATTTTCCCAGAACTCTACTATCCTACCTTTAGTGAGCGCTCTATCGAAAATCAAACGAATAACTCTTCCAAGCAATCGGTATTAGCAGGATCTTTGGTCGCTGATCAAGTGGTCATTTTAACGCAAACAAGCGAGCAAATTATTCCGCGGCAACAACAGATGCAGGAGAATATAGTCATTGATTTTGAGGGCATTGACTTTAATTCAGGCCATTACTCAGCACGACTTGATGAAAATGAAATCGGTTGCTTTAGCTTTAATCATCCGAGAAATGAGAGTCATGATCGTTTTAACCTACCAGAATTAGGGACAACACAAATAAAGACAACTAAAAATATGGATAATGCCATGGCCATGATCACTCAAAACCTTGAAGGCAAACAACTATGGGTTTGGTTTGCTATTTTTGCATTGATTTGCTTTATGGCCGAAATGTTCATTTTAAAACAAACCACATGAGAACACTTCTTAAATCGGTTACAATAATTGATCCTCAGGGGCCTTTCCACAAACAAGTGGTGGATATTTTAATTAATCAGGGAATCATAGAAAACATGGCTCCATCGATCAGTGATGACCGTGCCGATCTGGTAGACCTTCCCAATGCCCATGTGTCTTTTGGATGGTTTGACCCATCAGTTTCTTTGGGAGAACCTGGGTTTGAAGAAAGGGAAACCATTATTAACGGGAGCCTCGTGGCTGCAAAAGCGGGGTACACAGCGATCGCAGTACAACCCAATACCAATCCAGTGACCCAAAGTCAGGCGGCCGTTAGTTTTATAAAGGCCAAAGAAGATTTAGTGAGCCTCTTCCCTATTGGGGCGTTAACCATAGACACTCAAGGCCATGATTTGTGTGAACTCTATGACATGCATAATGCCGGTGCTCTTGCCTTTGGCGATTATAAAAAACCCATAAAAGACCCCAATATTTTAAAACTCGCCTTGGAGTATACCCAGTCGTTCTCTGGCTTAATCTGCTCCTTCCCCATGGACGCCTCACTGGGCATTAGCGGAATGATTAATGAGAGCACTCAAAGTGTTCAACTCGGGCTTAAAGGGATTCCAAAACTATCGGAACACCTGCAAATAAAACGAGATTTAAGTATCCTAAAATATTCTGGTGGGCGATTACACATTCCTACTATATCTACGGCAGAATCTGTTGGGCTTATTCGTGAAGCCAAAAAACAAGGGTTAAATGTAAGTTGTAGTGTTGCGATTTATAATTTGGCCTTAACCGATCAGGTCCTTGAGACTTTTGATTCAAATTACAAACTCATGCCGCCGTTAAGAGAGCACGAAGATCAGAAAGCTTTACTCGATGGGCTTTTAGATGGGACCATTGATGGTATAACGAGTGATCATAATCCCATTGATATAGAACACAAAAATGTGGAGTTTGACCAGGCCATGTTTGGGAGTGTTGGCCTGGAACAAACATTTGGCGTGTTGGCCCGAATAACCAACAATATTGATGATACGGTTAAGGCACTCACGGGATTGCGCCAGTGTTTTGGTTTAGAAATAGCATCAATCGCCCCAGGAGGTAAGGCAAATTTGACCATATTCACCCCAGAAGGCGCGAATGAAGTCCAAATCCAACAGCTCAGTTCAAAGTCTAAAAATGCGGCACTTATCGGTTGTCCCACCAAAGGAAGGGTTTTTGGTGTCATTAACGGAAATAAACAGTTTTGGAATGAGCAGTAGTCAAGGTTCCGGGCCTAAATTCCATAAGGTTATCCCTTATTTAACGTTTATCGGTCTGCTTATCGCCTATCAGTTAAACAAAGATTACAAAGACCCAGAAACGAGCTGGCATATAAAAAATATGTTTGGTTTATTGCTCGGGCTTTTTGCTGCTGTTTGGCTCCAAAACTACCCTATTGGCTTTTATGTTTATTGGACAGTGTTTTGCTTTTGGATCTACGCCTTGTTAATGGCACTGCTCAATCAAAAACGCGGCATCCCCTATCTGAGTAATGCTTTTCAGAGATGGTTTAAATTCCTCGATCAGCAATGAGTTCGATTATAGGGCCTTTGGACTTACCGCTATCGCATTTATATCGTCCCAGTGCGTTGAAAAATAACGCGCCTTTGCTGGTGCTCCTGCATGGATATGGCAGCAATATGCACGACCTCTTTGGCTTTGCACCCTATATCCATGAAAAATTCGCAATAGTCGCTTTACAAGCCCCAATTCCTTTGGGAGGGCCTAGCTACGCCTGGTACAACATATACTTTGACCAACCTCAAGGCAAATGGAGTGACGCGCAACAAGGAAAAGAATCGGTACAACTCGTTTTAGACGTTCTGGACCAAATCACGCAGCAAATTGATGTTAATACTCTCGAAGTCAACTTACTCGGGTTTAGTCAAGGAGCAATATTAAGTTATGCCGCGGCGATGAGCCATGGTCATCTGAGCAAAGTAATTTGTTTGAGCGGATATCTAAATGAAGAACTTTTGCCCGATAATGCGAGGCTTAATTCTTGTCAAGGAAGCCTGTTTTTTGCTTCACACGGCGATCAGGACCAAGTGATTCCTGTAGCATGGGCGCGTAAATCAAGTAGGCGTTTAAAGGAGCTCGGATGTGATTTGGAGTACCATGAATTTCCCGTGGGGCATGGCGTGTCACCCGACAATTTTACGGCGTTAAATTCTTTTTTAAACGGCTAATTTTTTCTTGAGTTCAGAGGCTAAAACGTGAAAATCAGTCGTCAGGGATACAAAACTGAAGACTCCACGGTCAAATCCAGTTGACCCTCTTGGTCAAAAAAGTATTCAATCCATAGTTCACCCCAAGCACTACCATCGCTGCAATCGGCAATAACCCAACGATGATTTAAAAACTTTATTCGATTAATCCTCCATTGTCCATTGGCATTGGCAAAGGGCACCAAGGGATTCCCTCCTTTTTGAAGATTATACTCATAAATGCGCTCTTTTACCTGATTTGCGGCATCTTCAGGCTCTAAACCTATTTGTTCAAAATAAGTTCGCGCCGAATCATTGGTTAGTAAATCAAAATAAAGTAATTCTGAAATCTCCTGATTTAATACAGTCACTGTATCCTTTAACGCTAACTGCTTTTGCTCTAAAGAATTAATCACGGCGGTCTGTCGCTCAAAAATAGCCGATTGATTGACGTACATAAAGAGCACCAGTAAAATGCTAAAGAAAAACAAATACATATAAATTCTCGACTTCATCAGATTTCAATTTTGAGTTGATCATAAGCCAAAAAGACACCCTCGGGCAATGCCTCAGATACCTCCTTATGGAATCCCATAAGATGACTAATATGGGTCAAATAGGTTTGTTTAGGTTTTAATTCTTTAATTAAATCCAGTGCCTCGGTTAGATTCAAGTGCATCGGATGGGGTTCATGTCTTAAAGCACTTAAAACCAATACATCGAGATGTTCAAGATGTTGTTTGGCCTTTGTGTCTAATGACTTAACGTCTGTCATGTAAGCGAAATTGTCCACTTTAAACCCTAAAATGGGCAAGGAACCATGGGTGGCCTGAATGGGCATGACCGTTTTTCCACCCAATGAAAACGGATGATAAGCGCTTATGATTTCTGGCCTAATGCCTGGAGCTCCGGGATACTTATCCTCTTGAACGAAAATATAAGGAAACCTCGTTTTAATCGCCTCAAGCGTACGGGCACATCCAAACAGCGGAATTTCCTGTTTTTGCATAAAATTAAATGGACGAACGTCATCTAATCCAGCCATATGATCATTGTGCTCATGAGTCATTAAAAGACCATCCAGATGAGTTATTTGACCGCGCAATATTTGTTGTCGAAAATCAGGACCACAGTCGATAACGAATGAATGATTTTGCCACTGCAAATGCACCGAGACACGCAAGCGTTGATCTTTTGGATCCCGACTCAGACAAACAGGGTGATTACTTCCGATTACGGGAATTCCTTGAGAAGTTCCAGTGCCGAGAAAGGTCAATAAAATCGGGGCTATCATAAGTACAAAAATAGCAGTATTTTTTTTGTTAGGCAGGGGTAATTAGTACCTTTGTAATGTAATCTCAGAGTTCAAAACTATGCCCGATCTTATTCCTGGCGACAAGAAGTTTCAAACAATTCCGTCAATCAAAGACAAGGCGCTTCGCATTAACCTCAACGAAAATATTTACGGAACTTTCGCAGAAATTGGCGCAGGACAAGAAACTGTGCGTAATTTTTTTAGAGCCGGGGGTGCCTCAGGCACTATTGCTAAAACCATGTCGGCCTATGATAAGGATTTTAGTGATGCCATTTATGGTATTGAACCCGAAGGGCGTTATGTTACAGAGGCGCGACTCAAAAAGATGTTGGCCCATGAGATTCAACTCATTGAAGAAAGGATCTCTAGGGACAAACACCCACGCAAGATGTTTTTTGCCTATGCCAATACTGTTGCGACTATAGATTTTGCCAAAAAATATCTCGGTCATGGATGGGTTGGTATTCGTTTTCAAACGGACCCAGATGAGGCCTATAGTGAAATCGTTTTGCACATTCGTTTTAAGGAGACTGAAGCGGTGTTACAGCAGCAAACTTTGGGCGTTCTTGGGGTTAACCTTATTTACGGGGCCTTTTACAAGCACGACCAACCCAAGAAACTTTTACGCTATTTGTACGATCACATTGATCACGATAAGATTGAAATAGACACCATAAACTTTGATGGCCCAAAATTTAGTGATGTTGACAATAGGCTCATGAGTCTGCAATTGCTTAAAAATGGCATGACTGAAGCCGTTATTTTTGGCCCTGACGGCAATAATATCCTTCCTGCAAGAATTCTTTACAAGAAAAATGTATTGGCCTTACGCGGCAGTTTCAGACCGGTGACTAAAGTCAATATGGATATGTTTGAGCGTTCCTATGAGATGTTTCTCAAAGAGAATAAAGTTGACGCCAATAAATCACTTGTAATTTTTGAAATTACCCTGTCAAACCTAAAAGCAGAAGGCGAAATCGATGAGCAAGATTTTATGGACCGTGCCAAGCTTTTATGTTCCTTAGGGCAAACGGTAATGATTTCTAACTTTCAGGAATACTATCGATTGGTAGAATACTTCTCAAATTATACCAAAAGCCGCATGGCCTTAACTATGGGGGTCAATAATTTAGTCGATATTTTTGACGAGAAATACTACCGACAACTAAGTGGTGGCATACTCGAAGCTTTTGGAAAATTGTTTTTCAAAGACTTAAGGGTTTACCTCTATCCCATGTTAGACCCCAATACAGGGGAACTCATTAATAGTGACACCCTGAAAGTTCACCCGAGAATGAAGGAATTGTACAAATTCTTTAAGTACAACGGAAAAGTTGTCGACATTGAAGACTACAATCCTGAGATCCTTAATGTCTTTTCAAGGGAAGTACTAAAAATGATAGAAAACGATGATCACGGTTGGGAGGATATGCTTCCCAATGGCGTGGCAAAACTTATCAAAGAGCAATCGTTATTTAACTTTAAAAGGTCTGAGGACAATTTAGTTGGCTAGACTTAGCCAACGCCACTGATCCTCGACCTCCCTAAACCGCCCACATTATCTTATTCTTCAGATAAAATCTGTGCCGCGTGGTCTTTGGTTTTAACTTTATCAATAACACGCGAGATTACCCCATTTTCATCGATGAGAAAGGTCACGCGGTGAATCCCGTCATAGGTGCGCCCCATAAACTTTTTTTCACCCCACACGCCAAAACCTTGGATGACCGACTTTTCTGTATCGGCCAAAAGAGGAAAAGGAAATGCGTATTTCTCTTGAAATTTTTTCTGCTTGGATGCATTATCCGCACTTACCCCAAGAATGGCGTAGCCAGCTTGCTGCAAAGCGCTGTAATTATCGGTTAGGTTACAAGCCTCAGCGGTACAACCGGGGGTACTTGCCGCTGGATAAAAAAATACGATTAGTTTCTGGCCGGCATAATCGGCTAGTGTGCGGCGTGTGCCATCCTGATCCAAGGCGTCAAATGCAAACGCCTTGTCTCCTACTTTTAAGGTATTCATAGCTTTTTCTTTTTTTTAATTTAATGGCTTTAACTTAGCGCCATCGGTTATAAAGTTAATCAAAATGACTCAATCAGAAAAAGTAGCTTTTGTCATCCAAACTTTGGAAGCGCTCTACCCTGAGACGCCAATTCCATTGGATCACAAGGATCCCTATACCTTGCTCATCGCCGTATTATTATCAGCGCAAAGCACTGATGCTCGTGTAAACACCATAACACCGCTACTTTTTGAGAAGGCCGATAATCCATACGATATGCTCAAATTATCCGTTGAGCAAATCAGAGAGATCATAAAACCCGTAGGTCTTTCTCCCATGAAATCAAAAGGAATTTATGGCCTCTCCAAAATTTTAGTTGAACAATACAATGGTTCAGTGCCCCAATCTTTTGAAGCCCTTGAGGCGCTACCCGCGGTTGGTCATAAAACGGCGAGTGTGGTCATGGCTCAAGCGTTTGGCGTACCCGCATTTCCTGTTGATACGCATATTCATCGCCTCATGTACCGTTGGGGATTGAGTACTGGTAAAAACGTTGTCCAAACCGAGCGCGATGCTAAAAGACTGTTTCCGCAAGATAAATGGAACGACTTACACCTTCAAATCATATTTTATGGTCGTGAATATTCCCCAGCACGCGGTTGGGATCGAGAAAAAGACATTATCACAAAAACCATAGGGCGCGCTGAATTTAGGAAGACCCCCTAGTTTGCGCAGCAATAAATCGACTAATAAAATAAAAAGCCCCGAAAAATCGGGGCCCTCTTGCTAATTCAGCACTAAATCAAACTTTTTTGACTTGTAGTTTATAACACTTAATGCGCTGGAATAGGCTAACAAAAATTTAATGGTTTCATCTTTGGGAACTATGTTTTTATCCACGTGTTCCCGACGTGGCGTTCGAGAATAAAGTTTTGCCATAGATCTTGTTGTTTGATATGAAAACGACAAGAGACCTGAGTTATTGTATTCTAATTGGTTAAAACAATCTGATGTTTATCAATAACTTTTCTCAGGTTAATCAAAGCGTATCTCATTCTCCCCAATGCCGTGTTGATACTCACTCCCGTTTGCTCACTTATTTCCTTAAAGCTCATGTCTTTGTAAATGCGCATGGTCAAGACCTCTTTTTGATCCTCGGGCAGCTCTTCAATGAGTCGCTGAACATCTTTCTGGACTTGATCTTTGATCATACTGCGCTCCGCATTTAAATCCCCATCGCTCAAAACAGAGAAAATATTGAAATCATCGTTACTTTCGAATTTGGGCATACGGTTATTGCGTCTGAAATAATCAATTACAAGGTTGTGAGCAATGCGCATGACCCAGGGCAAGAACTTGCCTTCTTCGTTGTAATTCCCTTTTTTAAGGGTGTTGATTACTTTGACGAAAGTATCTTGAAAAATATCCTCGGTTACATCACGATCGTAAACCTTAGAATAAATAAATCGATAAATACGGTCTTTGTGTCTTGCGATTAATTCGCCTAGTGCAGATTCATCGCCGTTTACATAAGCGTTGACTAACAACGCATCAGAGTTTATACTGTACTTCATAACGCTTCTTTTAATAAGATAAAGGCCACATACGGGGCTCTTTGTTGTCCTTAAGTATTAAAAGTAGTGTTATGCGATAAGCTCTTATTTAGACGATTACAGTTGTAAATATAACAACATTTATCTTGCATTAACAAAAATTATTTCAAGATTCTCCGGAATTATGTACTGAGTAGCCTTAAAATCTTGGTGGTTAATCTCTATCTTTGCCCCTTGGTTTAAACCGCATAAATCGGGATAAATTTCTTCAAAACATGATCAGAGAAGCCATTAGTATTCAAGGGGCAAAACTCCACAATTTAAAAAATATAAATGTGGATATTCCCCGTCATAAACTGGTGGTGATTACAGGACTTTCCGGAAGTGGAAAATCCAGCTTAGCCTTTGACACCCTGTATGCAGAAGGTCAAAGACGTTATGTCGAGAGTTTGTCGTCTTATGCGCGACAATTTTTAGGGCGACTCGACAAACCCAAGGTCGATAATATAAAAGGAATTGCTCCTGCCATTGCCATTGAGCAGAAAGTTAACGCAACCAATCCACGCTCTACTGTGGGCACGGCAACAGAAATTTACGATTATTTGAAATTACTTTTTGCCCGAATCGGCCTTACCTATTCCCCTATTTCTGGATTAGAAGTTAAAAGAGATCAAGTCAGTGATGTGGTCGATATTGTTAAATCGATGCCGCAGGGCAGCAAATTATTGTTGTTAGCCCCCATACATTTAGAAGCTCAACGGTCTCTGAAAGACAAACTCGGCGTCCTAGCACAACAGGGTTTTTCTCGAGTACTACACAACAATGAAACCGTTAAAATTAGTGAGGTAACGGCCAAAAATACAGAGGAGCTTTATCTGATTGTTGACCGGGTGGTCACCGCCGATGATGAAGATTTTCTAAATCGACTTGCGGATGCCGTGCAAATCGCATTTTATGAAGGCAAAGGGAGTTTAGCCCTTAAAGAGGTAGATCGTGACCAAATGCATCGATTTAGCAATCGCTTTGAGCGTGATGGCATGACCTTTTTAGAGCCTAACATCCATTTGTTTAGTTTTAACAATCCCTTCGGGGCTTGCCCGAAATGCGAGGGCTATGGGGATATTATCGGAATTGATCCAGAGCTGGTAATCCCTAACACGGGTCTGAGCGTCTATGATAACGCTATTTTCCCTTGGAGAGGCGAAAGTATGAGTTATCACAGAGATCAACTGGTCAATCGAGCCTATGAATTCGATTTTCCGATCCATAAACCCATTCATGAGCTTTCATCTCAACAGTACGAACTGCTGTGGACGGGCAATAAATATTTTATGGGGCTCAATGATTTCTTTGGAGAACTCGAAGCTAAAAATTATAAAATTCAAAATCGGGTCATGCTCTCGCGCTATCGAGGAAAAACAATTTGTCCCGAATGCAAAGGGACCCGTCTGCGCAATGAGGCGAGTTACGTAAAGATTGATGGGTATAATTTGCAAGATTTGATGAACCTTCCCTTAGAGGAACTTTTACCCATTATTGATCAGCTTAAACTTACAGAATATCAGCAACAGGTGAGTAAACGTCTGCTTACAGAAATCAAAAACAGATTAAACTTTTTACACGATGTCGGTTTAGGCTATTTGACCTTGAATAGAAAAAGCAATACCCTCTCGGGTGGAGAATCTCAACGGATCAATCTGGCTACCTCTTTAGCGAGTTCGCTGGTCGGTTCAATGTACATTTTGGACGAACCAAGTATCGGTCTTCATCCAAAAGATACACAGCGACTCATTGGCGTCCTTCAAAAACTTAGAGATTTAGGCAATACCGTTATTGTGGTCGAGCACGATGAGGACATCATGCGGGCCGCAGACCACATCATCGACATTGGTCCTGAAGCGGGGCGTTTCGGTGGTTCTGTGATGGCTGAAGGCCCCCTAAAAGAGCTATTAAAAAAACCCGGGCTTACCGCAGACTACCTCAGTGGTCGATTGATGATTGAGATCCCCAAAAATCGTCGTGTGACTCAAAAAAAGATTTTGCTCCAAGGGGCGCGTCAACACAACTTGAAAAATGTAACGGCAATCATTCCTTTAGGGCAAATGACCGCGGTAACAGGGGTTTCAGGAAGTGGCAAAACGACATTGGTCAAACGCATACTCTATCCAGCCCTTCGACGACATCTAACAGGATATGGCGATAAGCCAGGTGCCTTTGATCAACTCAGCGGAGACTTATCCGCTCTGCACCATATTGAATTTGTAGACCAAAATCCCATTGGAAGATCAAGTCGCTCTAATCCAGTGACCTATATCAAGGCTTATGATGATATTAGAAAGTTGTATGCGGACCAAAAACTAAGCACCTTAAGAGGCTATAAAACGAAACATTTTAGTTTCAACGTGGATGGTGGGCGCTGCGATTTATGCAAAGGCGAGGGCGAAGTGACCATAGAGATGCAATTTATGGCCGATGTACATTTAGAATGTGAGGCNNTGTAAAGGACAGCGTTTCAAAAAAGAAATACTGGAAATACGTGTCGATGAGCGCTCGATATACGACGTGCTTTGTATGACTGTAGATGAAGCTATTGAATTTTTTGAGGGGCGCGGCGATAAAAAAATAGTCCAAAAACTCATGCCGTTACAAGATGTTGGCTTGGGTTATGTGCAACTGGGTCAAAGCTCGTCCACGCTTTCAGGAGGTGAGGCTCAGCGCATCAAGCTTGCCTCATTTTTAGTCAAAGGCGAGACCAAAGAGAAAACCTTGTTTATTTTTGATGAA
>DDCS01000010.1 GCA_002335345.1 Flavobacteriaceae bacterium UBA2000
GAAGAAAAAGTAATTTTTAAATTACCTTTTCGACTGATGTTCTTTGACATAGAAATAAGTTCATACAATTTGCTTATTTCTACAGGTTTTATCAAAATCAAAATACCTTTGATTTTGACCCTGTGTTAAAAATTGTTTAATCCATCCCGTCCAATATTTTGGGCTGGGATAAAAATTAATTACCGTGAACTACGAATTAATAGTAAGATCCAGTTCACAACAAGTTGATTTTGCCCTTTTAAAAGATGGAAAACTAATCGAACTCCACAAGGAAGCAGAGGACAATAAATATTCCGTTGGAGACGTGTTTATCTCCAAAGTAAGAAAAACTGTCCCTGGTCTCAATGCCGCATTTGTTAATGTGGGTTATGAAAAAGATGCATTTTTGCATTATCATGATTTGGGACCTAAAATTCTGTCGACTTTAGATTTCGTAAAACGTGTAAGCACAGGAAAATTAAGAGATTACTCCTTAAAAGAATTCCCATTACAAAAAGAGATTGATAAAAATGGTGGCATTAACGATGCCATAAAAAACAATCAATCAATTCTGGTACAAATCGTAAAAGAACCCATTTCCACCAAAGGTCCGCGCATCAGCTCGGAACTTTCTTTAGCCGGTCGGTATATCGTTTTGGTTCCTTTTTCTGATCGTGTTTCAATTTCACAAAAAATTGAATCCAATGAAGAAAAAGAGCGCTTAAAACGGCTGATTCAAAGCATAAGACCAAAAGGATTTGGGGTTATTATACGGACCGTAGCAGAGGGTAAAAAAGTAGCAGAACTGGATAGAGATTTACAAAATCTCATAGATCGCTGGACAGCGATGTGTAAAAAGCTACATCGGGCGCACCTCCCAAGTAAAGTGCTCAGTGAGATGAATAGAGGGTCATCCATTATTCGAGATATGTTGAACGATTCATTTTCGGCCATTCATATCGATGATGAAACCCTATTTTATCAAATAAAAGATTACGTGCAAGCCATTGCACCAAAACAGGAGAATATTGTGAAGCTATATGACGCCAAAGTACCCATTTTCGAAAAATTTGGAATCGAACGGCAGATTAAAACTTCATTCGGCAAAACAGTTTCGGGAGCAAAAGGTTCCTATTTAGTTATCGAGCACACCGAAGCACTCCATGTCATTGATGTCAACAGTGGTAACCGAAGCAACAAGTCCAACACTCAGGAGGACACTGCTTTGGAAGTCAATTTATTAGCAGCAAGCGAAGTCGCCCGTCAACTCAGATTACGAGATATGGGTGGCATCATTGTAGTCGACTTCATCGATATGGCGAAAGCGGAACACCGCAAAAAATTATTCAATCATCTTCGCGATGAAATGAGTGATGATAAAGCCAAGCACAAAATTCTTCCCCCCAGCAAATTTGGACTCATCCAAATCACAAGACAACGCGTCAGACCAGAGGTCAACATCAAAACGCGAGAAATCAACCCGAATGCGGGTGAAAGTGATGAAATTGAAGCCCCAATTGTTGTGGTACAAAAAATTGGCGAAGAGCTGAAGAAGCTTATTAATAAAGACTATAAAAAGATAACCTTAAACACACATCCTTTTATAGCAGCCTTTTTAACCAAAGGCTTTCCATCTGTGCGCACCAAATGGTTTTTGGAGCACAAACAATGGATCAGAATTCAACCTAGAGATGCTTACACGTACCTAGAATATCATTTCCAAGACGAAAAAGGAAATGATCTTTAGAACTAAAACCCCTCCCCAACAGGAGGGGTTTTTTTATGACCTGTTTTTATAAATTTCGTGATCCTTTTACCATTGTAATACATCATGACTGGGGGCGCACTTCGCTCAGTACATATTGATTATATTTATTGTATGAAAAATTCCGTGACTTCTTATACGGTAGAACAGGCCAAAGAGAAACTCGAACGCTATTGTGCCTATCAGGAACGTTCACACAAACAGGTTGAGGAACAACTGCTGAAAATGCGCATGATTCCTCAGGCCCAAGAGGTGATTATTACGCATTTAATTCAACATAATTTTCTCAATGAATCGCGTTTCGCCCTAGCGTACAGTCGGGGTAAATTTCGCATCAAGAAATGGGGTAAAAAAAGAATCACTCAAGGACTCAAACAGCATGGCGTAAGTGCCTATAATATCAAATTAGGGCTGGCACAAATTGACCCCGAAGCCTACCGGGACACCTTTGACGTGCTCGTCAAAAAAAGGCTAAATGAACTCTCAAGCGAACCCAATCTGAGCAAGAAAAAGCGAAAATTATTCGACTATTTAGCGTACCGCGGGTGGGAAACGGAACTTATTTACGAGGCCTTAGCGCTCGCCTGAAAACGAACAATATTTTTCTTTGTCCGAACAATAGCCTGTTCATTTTTATAATCGATCCATGCTTGCCCCTTAAGGCGACGCATCAGCTGATCGTAATAGCGCATGATAAAAATATTGTACAGCGCCTTTGCCAAATGACCTGTTTTGCGGGGCATTGCGCGTAAACTCATCGAAAACCCGGCCGATATATACTGCATATAGTGCCAATAACCCTCGGGCATATAGAGCACGTCTCCGTGCTTTAATGTCCCTTCAAATCCATGAACATGACGCAGCCCTGGCCACTTTTCATAATCGGGATTCGCAAAATCAATGTCTTCACGAACAATTAAGGAATGAGGCACCTTATACATAAACTCAGTTTGCTTTTGATCAAATAAAACAACTCGTTTTTCGCCCTGAAAATGGATGTGAAAGATATTGGCCAAATCAATATCGTAATGCATGAAGGTGTAGCTTTTTTGGCCGCCAAAAAACAGCATGGGCAACCCTTTTAATATGGATAATCCTAAGTCAAGGTTTTTAAAATCATTTTGCAGTGCCGGCACCTCTTTGAATAAATTCCACAAAAAAATACGATACTTGGTGGGCTCACGCTGGAGTAAATCAATGTACTCTGCCATGTTCATAGTGGCATGAGGCTCGTTAAATCCATCCTTGTGATCTACCGGGCGATCGTCATACAGGGGTACTATTTTATCCCCCGCAACGTCACGCATATAATCAAAACTCCAACGCTTGTAAGCGGGCCAATCGATTATTGCATCTTCAATAATTACAGGCTTTTGAGGTTTGCAATACTGCTCTAGAAAATCCTTTTTTGAGAGTCCGCAAACACGATCAATCGACTTTAATTTCATCAAGGCGTTAGTTTGTAAATTAATTCTAACAGGACGACACCCTTCGGCATTGGGACTAAGTTGGTCTCACTATAGTCTGTGCCAAAAATATTTTCTGCTGCCAAACGCAAGGTATAACGCGACTGGTGATACAATAGGGAAACATCCGTAACATTAAATGCCTCTTGACCTTCACGCTTTCCATATTTGTGCATTATGGTCGATTCCCAATGCTTAGACCAAAGCGCACGCCATTGTCCAATGGCTCGGTGTTTAAAAGAGTTTATCGAGTATCGAGAAAATTCTCCAGGATTTATTGAAAGGTTGTCGTCGATTTGCGTATAACTGAGCTGAAAATTATGCGTCATATTCGGCCCCGTCAATGCATATTGAACATTGGCTTCCCAGCCTTGAGTCAACAGACCCCGCACATTTGACGCTTGCCAAAGATCCTCAGCATTATTTTTGACATAATCAATCAGGTTATTGGCGTCACGTCTGAACCAAGCCGCATTAAGGGTAAGGGGGCCATCCTTTAGTCTCAACCCTACTTCATAAGCCAATGCCTTTTCTGGTTCCAATTCAGCATCCCCTAACGTATTGGGGTCGCTATAAAAAAGATCGGTATACGTGGGAATCCGATAAGTATAGCCCATATTTGAATAAATTCTCCAATGGCGATTAATCGCATAACCGACATCGATACCAGGATAAGCGTAGGTGCCAAAATCGGAGAATGAGGTCGCGGCAATCCCTGGAATCACGTCCAATTTACTTTGAAAAAACTGCCACCTGTGCTCAATAAATAAAGTCGACGCGAATCGTGACCGATTGCCCAAATTATTACTCGATAGATAGGTTTGTGCCAAATCCAAACCAATTCCTGTTGTCCCCCATGAATTATCCCACTGACCATGAAGTTCTGCGGCAAGCTTATTCGTTGTATGTAAATTACGGTAGACGGTCGGGTCATTACGCAAGTAAATATATTCGTCTTGATTGCGTCGCCAATACACTCGTGGCGTCCAAATCCAACCCTTGCGCTTAACTTGGGTCTGTACCCCAACTAAGCTGGTTTGCGTGGACTCAAACTGATCTGTGGCTGCTGGGGATGCATAGAACCCATTGGCGCCAAAGGCGCGCTCTGAAAGACTGGCTAAAAAATTTATCGGCTGAGTGCGTTTGTTGAACGTACTCTTTAGCGTGTAATTAGACTGATCGTAATCCGTGTTGTAGCGGTACCCCTTTGAGGTATAGCGCGAAACATGAACCATATGTGCGCTGTTATCTAGGGCCTTATACGCCGTAAACCCGCCATTGATCTGTTCAAAGGAACCCCCGCTAAAGCGCAAATCAAGCCCATCATTAAAGTCGGATTTCGTGACAATATTAATCGCTCCAGTAAAGGCATTTTGCCCATAAACACGTGCTGCTGGGCCCTTAATTATCTCTATGCGCTCAATTAATTCTAAAGGGATTGCGGCATTTAAGGTATGATGACCTGTTTGCGCATCTTCGAGTTTAATTCCGTCTATGAGTAAAAGCGTCTGGTCAAAACTGCCTCCACGAATGTAGAGATCCGCCTGGCTGCCCATAGGCCCTCTGCGCCGAATGTCCACACCGGCCTCTTGTTGTAAAAGTTCTGCCAAACTACTTGCAGGGGAAGACTGTATTTGCTCGGCTTCAATGGTGGTAATCGAACGGGACTGCTCAGAAAATGGGATCATAAGTCTTGTGCCCGAGAGCAACACCTCATCCAGAGATTCTGGCCATTGAATTATAGAATCTTTGCTTTGCCCTTGGTTGGTCGAGGAGAGTACATTTTGTCCCAAAACCGGTGAAGACATAACGCCGACCAGGGCAATAATAGTTCCTACTAAGGTTTTATTTAAGAATTTCATTTAAGCAATTTACGAAATTAATAATCAGGACATTACCCGCTGTACAACAATCAATTTCATGAAAAAAGCCTCAAATAGAGGCTTTTTTAAGAATTGTCTAGGCGAAACTTAGTCCGCCAGAACGATGATTTTATTATCGACCATCTGAACAGTTCCACTGTTTATAGCCAAGTGCCAAGCACCATCTTTTTGGGTGAACTTGCTTTTGTAGGCCTCCGCAATTTTTGGTTGTCCGACAAACTTTACTTCTCCTGCGCCAAGTGTAGAAACAATGGCCGCGTGGTATTCAAGCATTTGAAACGCCCCATCAGCACCGGGAACACTAACACTGCTAACTTCTCCTTGAACTAACGAAGCTTCTGGTGTGACTATTTCTAAATACATCGTATCTTTTTTGATTCTAATTATGCTTCAGCAAGCATTTTCTCTCCGGCTTCAATAGCTTCTTCAATAGTCCCTTTGAGGTTGAACGCAGCTTCAGGAAGATGATCTAACTCACCATCCATAATCATATTAAATCCTTTGATCGTATCCTTAATATCTACAAGCACCCCAGGGATCCCTGTAAACTGCTCGGCAACGTGGAACGGTTGAGAAAGGAAACGCTGAACACGACGCGCGCGCCCTACCGCCATTTTATCTTCCTCCGACAATTCCTCCATCCCTAAAATTGCAATGATGTCTTGAAGCTCTTTATAACGCTGTAACAACTCTTTTACACGTTGTGCACAAGCATAATGTTCTGCCCCCAAAATATCAGCAGTCAAAATTCTTGACGTTGAATCCAGCGGATCAACTGCAGGGTAAATACCCAACTCAGCAATTTTACGAGACAGTACCGTGGTCGCATCTAAGTGAGCAAACGTCGTCGCTGGTGCTGGATCCGTAAGGTCATCTGCAGGGACATAAACCGCCTGAACAGAAGTAATCGATCCTTTTTTAGTTGAGGTAATGCGCTCTTGCATTGCCCCCATCTCGGTAGCAAGGGTTGGTTGGTACCCTACTGCTGAAGGCATACGTCCTAGAAGTGCCGAAACCTCAGAACCGGCTTGTGTAAATCGGAAGATATTATCCACGAAGAACAATACGTCTTTTCCTTGGCCATCTCCTGCTCCATCACGGAAGTATTCCGCAATAGTAAGACCAGACAAAGCTACTCGAGCACGTGCTCCTGGAGGCTCATTCATCTGACCAAAGACAAAGGTTGCTTTAGATTCTTTCATGGCTTTTTTGTCCACTTTAGACAAATCCCATCCACCGGCTTCCATTGAATGTAAAAATTCGTCTCCGTATTTTATAATTCCTGATTCAAGCATTTCACGCAACAAGTCATTTCCTTCACGCGTACGCTCTCCTACACCAGCAAATACCGATAAACCTCCGTGTCCTTTGGCAATGTTGTTGATAAGCTCCTGAATCAGTACTGTTTTTCCAACACCTGCACCACCAAAAAGTCCAATCTTTCCTCCTTTGGCATA
>DDCS01000003.1 GCA_002335345.1 Flavobacteriaceae bacterium UBA2000
ATTTTTTGATCGCCTTTTTTAAAAAACGCTGTGGTGACCTGCTCAGAGTCCACCACTTCGGTTTTATAGCATGGCGTGTCAAGTAATGTGGCGTACAATTCGATGCTTTGTTCTAAATCAGAAACGGCAATCCCAATATGCTCTATGCTGTTCATTAAACATGTTTAGCTCAAAAATAATAAAAACCCGCGCGAAAGCAGTATTTATCCTATTTTTGTAGCATGGAAGAAAGTCAACGGCAACGCAAAATCAGTAGTGTACTACAAAAAGACCTCGCACAGGTCCTGAATCGTCTGCTTAAAGATGGGGGGGTGAGCAACCTCATCGTTTCGGTGACTAAGGTCAGTGTGACTGTTGATTTAAGTGTGGCCAAAGTCTATGTCAGTGTATTTCCTGCAGACAAAGGGGCACAAGTTGTTTCAGAACTTTCTGCTTTAAAGCCCAGTATCAAACATCAAATCGCCCTCTTGACCAAAAACCAGTTGCGCAAGATGCCCGACTTGACTTTTTATAATGATGATTCCCTTGAGTATATCGGCCAAATCGAACAAGCCGTAAAAGGAGGTCAAAACCCTATTGCTGACCCCACTCTGCTCGAGCGCCGAAAAAAGAGCTAATGGGTCGCCTCCCTTATTTTATTGCAAAGCGCTATCTGCTGGCAAAACACAGCAGACATGCTGTTGGTCTGCTTTCACGCATTGCGATTGGCGCCGTTGCTGTGGCTACTTTTTCGTTATTTCTGGTGCTTTCGGGATTTACGGGCCTCAAGGACTACGCTCTGGCCTTTACCAATATTTTTGACAGTGATTTAATTATCAGCCCTGTCTCGGGCAAGTCATTTATTTACGATGATGCGGGGCAAAAGGCATTGCAAGGACTCACCGGAATCCAAGTAGTAGGCCGCGTGGTCGAAGACAAAGTTTTTTTGCGCTATAAAAACCAGGCCCGCGTCGCTACGCTCCGCGGCATCGACAGCGCCTATACCGGGGTCACCCCTGTAGACACTCTAGTATACACAGGAAACTGGTTTAGCCCTGAGCGCCCTGAGGTCGTCCTTGGCTACTCCGTCGCTGCCGATCTGGCTTTGGCGGCAAGGGACTTTAGCAACTTAATCCAAATTTCGGCGCCCATCCCGGGAAGTAATATTATGGCCGCCACAAGCCCTGACCAGGTTTTTCGCTCCGAGCAAGTCGTGGCCTCTGGAATTTATGAAGTCAATGACCAGGTCAACGATCGTTTTGTTTTCTGCTCCATAGAAACAGCGCGTTATCTCTTTGGTTGGGAGCGCAATCAAGTTTCCTCTCTGGTCATAAAAACAGCGAGTAATGACCTCGAAGCCCTTAAAGCACAGATTTCAAGTGTCTTTGACGACAAGGTCAGGGTTAAAACCCGGGTAGAACAAAATGCGGCACTTTACCGTATGCTTAACTCTGAAAACCTGTTTACCTATCTGTTTATAAGCCTTATTGCCGCCATTGCGGTATTTAATTTGACCGGGACCTTGATCATGCTGGTGCTCGAGAAGAAAAACAACCTGCGGACCCTATTTACTTTAGGACAGCCTCTTGCGGACATCAAACGCACGTTTTTTGCCAGCGGCCTCATGATGTGCGGTGCGGGCCTCGCTTTGGGACTTATTCTGGGTGTTTTAGTGGTCTTAGGGCAATCCACCTTTGGTTGGGTCTTGATTACAGAAACCCTGCCCTACCCAGTGACTTTGACTTGGGGGAACTTTTTTCTGGTCGCGGGAACCATTTTAGGCTTGGGAATGCTGGCGTCTTTATTGGGCGCGCAAAGGGTCACGCGCCGCCTTCTGGATTAATGCGTAAACACCATTGAGCCAAACTCCTGCTCAATTTCATCAAGCGTCGCGAAGACGTCAACTGAGGCATCACTAGTAACGAGCCTGGTGCGGTACGGTTTAAAATCAGGAATGCCTTTAAAGTAATTCGTATAGTGGCGGCGCGTTTCAAATACGCCGAGTTGCTCCCCTTTCCAGTCTATAGACATCTCTAAGTGGCGACGTGCGGCAGCCACGCGCTCGCTGAGTGTGGGTGGAGCAGCATGAGTCCCGGTTTCAAAATAATGTTTGACCTGCTTGAAAAACCACGGATTCCCGATGCTCGCGCGCCCAATCATCGCCCCATCGAGGCCGTATTGGTCACGCATTTCTACTGCGCGCTCAGGGGAATCTACATCGCCATTACCAAAGACAGGAATATGCATGCGGGCGTTGTTTTTGACCTCAGCAATCGGCGCCCAATTAGCCTCGCCTTTATACATTTGGGCCCGGGTACGCCCATGGATGGCAATTGCTTGACAGCCCACATCTTGAAGGCGTTCAGCCACCTCAAGAATCTTGATTGAATCATGGTCCCACCCCAGGCGGGTTTTAACGGTAATCGGGAGTTTGGTGTGCTTAACCATCGCTTCTGTCAGGGACACCATTAGGTCAATATCGCGCAGGATTCCTGCGCCCGCGCCTTTTGAAACAACTTTTTTAACAGGATATCCAAAGTTAATGTCGATAAAATCAGGCCCACTAGCCTCTACAATTTCAACACTGCGCAGCATAGACTCCATCACTGCGCCAAATATTTGGATCCCGACAGGGCGTTCTCTTTCGTAAATATCGAGTTTCATGACGCTCTTTGCCGCGTCGCGAATAAGCCCTTCACTGGAAATAAATTCGGTGTACACCACATCCGCGCCCTGTTCTTTGCACAAGGCACGAAAGGGAGGATCACTCACGTCCTCCATGGGCGCGAGTAAAAGCGGGAATGCGCCGAGCTCTATATTACCGATTTTAGCCATGGCGCAAAATTACAGAATAATTGCTTAATTGAGTCGACTGCGCTCTTGATGGTCGTTTAGTGATTTTTGAAGCTGCTTCGGATTGTCTCCAAAGCCATAACGCAAGGCTATCCAGAACATTCTTGACTCTGGGCGCGGCATATAGTTATTGTCTTGGTTCAGATATACAGAGCGCACCGCGACGTTTTTGGTATTAAAAAGATCATCGACGCCAATGCTCAAGGTGGCTGTTTTTGGAATCAATGCTTTTTGATAGGACAAATTGGACTCAAACATATTGCCGTAATCCAAAGAGCCTGAAACTAGATCTGATATATACGTATTTGTCCACTCTAAGCTCCCTTTTCCGGGGCCTAAGGACCACTGATTATAGGCTTGTAAAAACAGGCCTTTGGTGCTGTTGGTCTCTGCCCCGCCGCCACTTTCTTCAGCAATAAAGGTGTTTGAAATAAAGTAGGCTGACGCGATGAGATTGGTAAACCAGTTTCGGTTTAGGTCTTTGGTATACGATACATCAAAGCTGTATTGGTAATAGTCCAATATGTTCACGTCTGTCTGGCGATAAATTTGGTTTTCATTGTCCTGAAAAGAAATAATTTCAAGGGCCTTGTCGATTTGCTGATAATAGGCCTCAAAATACCACGCTTGGCCTAGGGTATAAAACACGTTTAGTTTTTCTTCAATCGCAGGGACCAAATTCGGGTTTCCTTGGTTAAAATTAGATTCATTTAAATAATACCGAAATGGGTTGAGCGCTTGGTAGCGCGGTCTTTGAATCTTTTTTAGATAGCCCACCCCCCAGCTTTGCTCGTTGGGCAGTTCTTGGGCAATGGTTACTTCAGGAAACCAATTCTCATAACGCAAATCCTCCAGAGCTTCTTGAGTGCTGAACCGCTCGATTTGGGTGTTTTCATAGCGCAGCCCTGAGGCGAGCGACCATTGTCCCCAAGAGCGCTCCATACGCGCATAACCCGCAATGACCTGCTCTTTATAATCAAAGCGCTCAACAGGGCCCAGAGCGGTATTGGACTCTGGGGTTAAGGACCAATTGGTTTTGGTATCCACTTGAGTCGCCTTAGCGCCAAAATCCCAGCTTACCTTTGTGCTGTTATGATTAAGATCGAATTGGCCTAGTCCAATTGTGGTGTGTTGATTTGAGCTTGTGGCAAAGCCATTGTTCGCTGTATTTTGACCAAAAGGGTCGTAGTACATGCTGTTGAGTTGCTGCTGCTGGTCTTGATTATAGTCGATGAATTGCGCGGTAGTTTTGGCGGTGGTTTTGGCGCTTAATGTGGCCCGCCAAACCAAATCAACCACATAATCGCTGGTATTAAATTCTGTGTTGCTTTTGGTCACAAAAGTTTCTTGGGTCAGGTATTGGGGGGTTAAAATCCGGTTTTCTTGAAGATTGGTAAACCGCTTATCTGGGGTAATGGCCCCTTGGCCGGAGAGAGAAACCTCATGCCGCGGGTTTGGGGACCAATTCCATTGGGCATAAGCCTGATGGGTCAATTGATCGGTTATTCGATTGAAATCGCCCTCCCAAATATTCGTGGTTTGCTCGGTTAAAGGAGACACATATCGAATATAGGTCTCCTGGTCCTTATTTTCTTTTTTTGGGGCAACACCATAACTCAAATACCATTGGTGTTTGTCTCGACTCAATAAATGAGTGGTGGTCCATTGGTGTTTTGCAAAGACCCCTTGACGATACATTCCGCGCAGACTGCCTTTGTATCCTGGCGCAATTTTTTTAGTGGTTCTTAGATTAAGCACTGTGGTGGCATCGGCATCATAATTTGCCCCCGGATTAGTGATGACCTCAACCGATTCAATCAGTTTGGCGTCGAGACCCTCCAAAAAATCTTTGAGTTCACTGCCTTCCAAATACAGCTTTTTGTTGTTTAGATAAATCGTGGTCGGTCTATTTTTTACAGTAAGTTGTCCGTTAAGCACAACCACTCCTGGGGTTTTTGTAATGATCTGATAAGGGTCCGTCGTGGACAAGGTGGACTCTGCTACGCGGAATACAAGCCGCCCTGGTTCACGGGTAATTTGTGGCGCCTTAGCGGTTATGGTAACTTCTTGTAATTGTTCTTGAGAGGGGCTGAGTTCTATTGGGCCTAAGTCCAATGAGGGGCCCAGGGTCACAACACGCTGATAAGGGGTGAATCCCAAAATTTGTGCGCTCAAACTATAGCGACCTTGAGGTAAATCTTCAATAGAAAAATTTCCGTCATCTCCACTGATGGTTGCGGCCACTATTTGTCCTGTAAATGTGCTGGAGGTTGTTTCGTTTTTGGTCTGTGGCTCTTGAGCAATCACAATGGTCACAAAGGACAAAGGCTGGTTTGCCTCAGTAACCTGACCCTTTATTTGATAAGTCTGGCCGAACATTACCGTTGAGGTTAGGCCAAGAAAAAAGATAAAATATTTGGTCATTATTCGCTGTATTCAAATTAAAATAACAAAAAATAAATCACATGCCCCACCACGGCATGCCGCTAAAGATGTTTTTAGTCTATATTTGCAGCGCATTTGCGCCACAAGCTATTTGGCGTATTTGCTTTNNAAAAGCACCCTGGCGGACCGTTTATTGGAGTTCACGGGCTCGGTTACTGATCGCGAAAAACAAGATCAGCTGTTAGACAATATGGATTTGGAGCGTGAGCGCGGGATTACCATCAAGAGTCACGCGATTCAAATGAATTACACGCACCAAGGTCAAGCGTATGTTTTAAACTTGATTGACACCCCGGGGCACGTCGATTTCTCTTATGAAGTTTCCCGTTCTATTGCGGCTTGCGAAGGCGCCCTTTTGGTGGTTGATGCCGCCCAAAGCATCCAAGCGCAGACCATCTCAAATTTATATCTAGCCCTAGAAAACGACCTGGAAATCATCCCTGTTTTAAACAAAATTGATTTGCCCTCAGCAAACCCAGAGGAGGTTACAGACGATATCGTTGATTTATTAGGTTGTGCTCCAGAAGACATTATTCCCGCCAGTGCTAAAACAGGTTTAGGGATTCAAGAAATTTTAACCGCCATTATCGAGCGTGTTCCTGCGCCTAAGGGCAACCCAGACGAGTCACTTCAGGCCTTGATTTTTGATTCGGTATACAATCCTTTTCGCGGAATTGAAACTTATTTTCGCGTCTTAAACGGGGCGATTACCAAAGGCCAACAAATTAAGTTTATGGCCACAGGCAAAACTTATTTTGCCGATGAAATTGGCACCTTAAAATTACGTCAAGAACCCAAGCCTGTGATCAAAACTGGAGATGTGGGTTACTTGATTACCGGAATAAAAGAGGCCAGAGAAGTAAAGGTTGGGGATACCATTACCGACGCCAAAAAACCCACTACCAATATGATCGCTGGTTTTGAGGATGTAAAACCAATGGTTTTTGCGGGTATTTATCCTGTAGACACCGAAGACTACGAAGAATTGCGTGGTTCCATGGAAAAATTGCAGCTCAACGATGCGAGTTTGGTGTTCCAACCAGAGAGCTCTGCGGCCCTAGGGTTTGGGTTCCGTTGTGGATTTTTGGGGATGCTCCACTTAGAAATTATTCAAGAACGACTCGAGCGAGAGTTCGACATGACGGTGATTACCACTGTGCCGAACGTTTCTTACCAAGCTTTTACCAATAGAGCCCCTGAGGAGCCTATTTTGGTAAACAATCCAAGTGATTTACCTGATCCCTCTAC
>DDCS01000045.1 GCA_002335345.1 Flavobacteriaceae bacterium UBA2000
AAGTGTAAATAGCTCTCTGAGTCTTGGTATAAGTGAGTCTACTAAAACGGTTATAAATCCCCACAGAAAAAACAAGGTCGTGAGTAATATAAATCCGGAATGATATGATTTTTGTTGACTCATTTTTTAAAATGTTTATTTGATTGTAATTTCATCTACAAACATCCAACTACGTCCATCATGTTCATAGCCGAGATGCCAATCAGGTAACACACCAAGTTTTTTTGCATAGATTTTTACGTAGCGATGGGTTAAATTGGATGGTTCTTTAAATTCAATTTTTTTGATTTCAATATCATCTTTGAGGGTGTTGATTCCAAAGGTGTATTTTCCAATTAGCGTAAAATTTATGTTGTCATTGGAGACAAGACAGTTAACTTCAGTTGGATAAAAAATCCATGAGCGCTGATCTTTTAAAAAGTTAAGGGAAACAATATCAAACGATTTTTTATTGCCAAGGTCAATTGTTGCAACCAAGTCTTCGTCGAAATAGCCTTGCCACGTTCCAGTTCTAAAATCCATTGCACCAACAATACCATCAATTAAAGCGTCGTCACCTCCAGCACTATATTGATTGGCATATTTCGTCTCAAGATTTATAGAAATATTTGGGTCAATTTTATAAAATTGTGTTGTAATAATTGCACTTTGAGTACCATCTTTTTCTGAATAAACACTGAGGGAACTGGGCTTCGTGATAGTAACAGGCAAATGATATAGTTGATAATCTTTTTCGTCTAATTTGTAATAAATGGTTGCACTACTATCTACATTTTTTAAAACAACTTCAGTTTTAGCTTTAAAAGCAACATCTCCTTCCGCAATAAATGGTGCAGGAGTTATTAAATGATCTGTTATTGATGTTTTCGGTTCTTCTCCGTCAAGACTTCCCCAATCAGAAGGATTGTCCGTCATTTTAAATATAAGTGTTCCTCCGTCCATAATCTCAGAATGATAAATAAATGTTCTATTTAGGGCCTCTCCATTCAATGTAGCATGCTTTATGTATTTATTATTACTATTTATATCCTCTGCTACAATATTAAATTGATTACCATTTTCTAAATTGATGGTTGATTTATTGAATAATGGGGTCCCAATAATATATTCATTTGATCCAGGTGTTACCGAGTAGAAACCCATTGAACTCAGTATATACCAGGCGCTCATTTGTCCACAATCTTCATTTCCAGAAATCCCATCTGGAGTAGGGCTGTAAAGCTGTGTAAGGATTTGACGTATGCGCTCTTGACTTTTATATGGTTTTTGCACGTAGTGATATAAATAAGCCATATGATGACTCGGCTCATTGCCATGGGCGTATTGACCGATCAATCCTGTGATATCTACCTGATCGCGACCCGTCGTTACGGAACCCGTTGAGAAGAGTTTGTCTAATTCACGTTCAAAATTATTGGGGCCACCCATGAGCTCAATAAGGCCTTCGACATCGTGCGGGACAAAAAAACGATATTGCCATGCATTGGCCTCAGTGTAGTTAAAATTTACCTCATAGGGGTCAAAAGGAGAGAACCATCCGTTGTATTGTCTTGCCCTCATAAATCCGGTTTTGGGGTCAAAAACACTTTTGTAATTCTGAGCTCTTTTAATAAACTCATGGTAATCCTCGGTTTGACCGAGTGCTTTCGCCATTTGGGCAATGGTCCAATCGTCATAGGCGTACTCGAGGGTTTTGGAGACACTTTCACTTTCGATTTCTAGAGGAATAAAGGATAGCGCCTTGTAGGACTTTAGACCTAAATGATCTTGAAGGGCGCTGTGCTTCATGGCTTGGAGCGCTTTTTGTGCGTCGAATCCGTCAAGACCTTTCAGGTAAGCATCTGCAATTACCGAGACCCCGTGATAGCCGATCATACAGCCGGTATAATTCGAGGCTAGATCCCAAATGGGCATGATCCCGCCTTCGTCATATTTGGCCAACAGGGTTTTTACAAAATCGACACTGCGTTCGGGCTCAATAATCGTGTAGAGGGGGTGTGCCGCACGAAAGGTGTCCCAAAGGGAAAACACTGTGTAGTAATTAAAGGTCGTGTCTTGGTGAATTTCGAGATCCATACCGCGATAGCGCCCATCCACATCTTGATAAAGATTTGGCGCGATCATGCTGTGGTATAAACTGCTGTAAAAATTAATTAAATCGCCTTGTTCTTTTGCCGCGACCTTTATTTTGAGCAATTGATCTCTCCACAATTTTTCTGCTTCAAAACGCATTTGATTGAAGCTTTTGCCCGCCGCTTCGGCCATGTAGTTTTGAAAGGCACCGTCTTGGTCCACTGCTGAAATGCCCACCTTTATTTCTACGGGACTATTTTCAGGATTGTCAAATTTGAGGTAGGCCATTTGCAAATTTTTACGGTACTCAAAGTCAAACGCATTTTCTATGGCTTCTCCTTCTTTATGCAGGACCGATTTAATCGGATGAGACAGTTTAATGTAAAAATATAAGCGCTGGTCCTGGGCCCATTCCTTCGAATGGCGATGCCCTCTCAAGGTATAGGCGTCGAGGAGTTCTAAATCTGCGGAAAGGACTTCATCTCTATGCGCTAGATCAATCGCTAAATATTGTGGGTGTTGTAGCGAATATTGGTATTGGTGTATTCCTGTTCTGGGACTTGCCGTCATGGACGCGACCAAATCCAGGCTATCCAAATAGACTTGGTAAAATCCCGGCGAGGCCATTTCATTTTTATGACTGAAATATTGGCGATATCCCCCGCTAGATTTTGAGCCATTATGCCAATTTTTTGCCCCGGAGGGCATAAGGAGTAGGTCTCCATAATCACTCACCCCTGTGCCGCTGAGGTGGGTGTGTGAAAATCCATAGATATAATTGTCGCTAAAGTGATAGCCGCTGCAGCCGTCCCAGCCTTCCAGACGGGTATCTGGGCTTAGTTGGACCATACCAAAAGGCGTGGTTGCTCCGGGAAAAGTATGCCCGTGCCCGCCAGTACCAACAAAAGGGTCGACGTATTTAAGGGGGTCTAAATCTGATTTTATAGCGCCTGGATCTCCTAAATTACAGCCAGACAGAATTAACAGGGGCAGTAGCCAAATATATTTTTTCATGGACTCAGTTGAATTGGTTCAAGTTACAAAAAGACGTTAAAAAAAAGTAAAGGATTGGCACACTTATCCAAGCACGATTATATTTGTTAAAAAAAAATGCGCTGGCTGATATTTTTAATGTTTTATGCGCTGATAGACTTCTATGCCTATCAAGCGCTAAAGACCATTACCAAGCATCCTTGGGCCCCGTGGATTTATTTCGGGACTTCACTGATTGTTCTGGGATTGTTTCTCGGTCAATTGTTATCCATAGGAGAAGCGCGTAATACTTCGCCGGGCGGGCTCTATTTTTTCGGTTTATTTTTGGCCTTCTTTGTTCCAAAACTTTTGACTGGGACGTTGCTCTTGGCCGAAGATATGGTGCGGATTATTTGGGGTATTGCCCGACAATTTGCGGCGCAGCCGGAGACTTTTCTGCCCGGTAGAAGGAGGTTTGTCAGTAATGTAGCCATCATTACTGCGGCCTTGCCCTTTGGCGCACTGCTTTATGGAATGTTCCGTGGCAAATATCAGTTTCAAGTTTTGACGTATACCTTGACCTTTGACGATCTTCCGGAGGCTTTTGATGGCTACACCATCGCCCATATCAGTGATATTCACTGCGGCAGTTTTGATGATGATGAAAAGGTAGCCTATGGGGTTTCGCTGGTCAATGAGCAAAATGCGGATCTCATTTTATTCACAGGTGATTTGGTGAACAACCGGGCGAACGAGTTAGATCGTTGGCAAGAGGTTCTAGGAAGTCTTTCAGCGCCTGATGGCATCTATTCGGTCCTTGGAAACCATGATTATGGCGATTACGTGTCTTGGGCGAGTGCAGAGGAAAAACAGGCTAATTTAAATGACCTTAAAGAGCGTCAAGCCAAAATGGGCTGGCAATTATTACTCAATGAGCACATCTCAATCAAACGCGACGGTCAAGAATTCTCACTTATCGGTGTTGAGAATTGGGGGGTTGGCGGATTTAAAAAGTCGGGAGATGTTCAAGCAGCGACCCAGGGGATCGATCCGGAATCATTTAAAATTCTCATGTCGCATGATCCATCGCACTGGGAGCATCAAATCAAAGATCACCCAATGAAGGTTCATCTTACGCTCTCGGGACACACCCATGGAATGCAGTTTGGCGTTGATATTCCTGGTCTTATTAAATGGAGCCCTGTTCAGTATCGTTACCCATTTTGGGCGGGGATTTACAAGCGCAACAATAAATTCCTCAATGTCAATAGAGGTTTTGGGTTCATCGGATATCCGGGTCGCGTTGGAATCAAACCAGAGGTGAGTGTGATTCAATTGAAAAAAGCCGTAAAATCAGCCTAATTCGCTGGAAATGCTATCTTTGTAACAAATTTATCACTAACGATTATGTCAAAATTTGGTGAAATTATTGAGACTCCGGTTCCTGTACTGCTTGACTTCTATGCAGATTGGGACCAAGCCTGTCAAGAAATGCACGCGGTCTTAAGAGATGTTGCTGCGGCACTTGGAGATAAGGCCAAAGTCATCAAAATTGATGTTGAAAAAAACGAAGAGCTCTCTGAAGCCCTTCGCGTAAAAGGCCTGCCTACCCTTATGATCTACAAGAATGGGGAAATGAAATGGCGTAAAAGTGGAGAACAAGACGCCAATACTTTGATCGGTTTGGTTAAAGAGTACCTTTAGTCTTGACTTAACAAGGCCATTGTTATTCCTTTATTATTGATGTGCTCGAGTATTTTGGGCAATACTGCGCGTAGATTTTTTTCTGCTTTGAGGCTATCATGAAAGACGACGATACTTCCGGGGCTTATATACCTTTTGAGTTTACTCAAAATGAGTTCAGCTGAACGTTCTTTTTGCCAGTCATAGCTCAGCACATCCCACATGACAATGCGGTACCCAAGTTTTGTTAAACCAGAGGCTTGATCTGGAGTCAATCGTCCATATGGGGGGCGAAATAGTTTGCTTTTGAGTCCTGTTGCTTGTTCAAATTGGCGCACCTGGCTCAAGTAATTTTGGGTTGAGGTCCTCGTTCCCTTACAATGTGATTGGGTGTGGTTTCCCACTAGATGTCCCCTTCTTACGATGTCCTGCAGAATATCTGAATGACGCTGAGTGTTTTCTCCGATACAAAAAAACGTCGCTTTAGCGCCATAAGCGTCAAGTTGATCTAGGACCCACGGGGTCACTTCGGGGATGGGGCCGTCATCAAAAGTGAGGTAAATGCACGCTTGGCCTTGGGGGTCATACTTCGGGCCGCGCCAAAGACGTGACGGCATTAACCATGGAAGCCAAAAAGGTATCTTAAACCATTGCATTGGGCCCTTTATGGCATGGAGTTTTCAGTACTCATCTCTGATCCAGCATCTGGGCTCATTTCAGGATCTAACATGGAATTTTCTTCTGAATCTAAATCCTGAGCGGATTCTCGAGGTTTTGTGCGTAAAAATTCCTTTTCGATATCAACACCTACGCGCTCAAACAGGGCTTTAAATTGGGCCACATCATCCATGAATCTTTGGCGTGTTTCCATATAATACGCGGGCTCATCATAGGCATAGACAAAGAGCACCAAACCTTCGTATTGATTCATCTTACTGTAAATCTCCTCGAGATTCTCTAATTGATTTGTGAGGTCCAACGAAGCGTAATAATCCAGATATTCTCGATGAATTTGAGCCGTTTGTTCAAAGACTTGACGCGCTTTCTCTGCTTTGTCAATCACGTAATAATTCCAAACAAAAGGATCCAACAAAGAATAATATTCAAATAGATTAACCGGCATTTTTTCCATGGCCAAGTCCAAGACTTCTTCCGCCTTTTTGTAATCCTTTTGTCGCACGAGTTCATCAGCCAGTCGGGCCAAATTACTGCGATAGGTGATCCCATTTCTTCGGGTTTCGGTGTCGTGATAAATTTCAGGATCTCCGCTGTTACCCCAGTCCCAAGACATGACGATATCATACATTTTCTCTGCGTCTACGCGGCCCATTTCATAAGGGTTTCTAGGGTCGATAGGTGTCTTAATTGGAACGAGTTTGTAGACCATCCCATCGAGTTGAAGATAGTCCTTCATCCAGAGATAATCATCGTCGCCAAAAGCCCCACCGCTAAAGTAAACGGGCCGTTCCCAATTGTTATTGGCGATAATATCGAGCATCAACAAGCGGTTTTTATAAATGAAATCTCCCTTGAGTTCAATGTCGATATAAGGGACGATCAAATCGGCGTCTTTGGCAGCAACAATACCATTGCTCAGCACGGCTTCCTTGTCCACAGGAATTCGAACGACTTTGGCCGGGAAGGCATTGATGAATTGTCCGCTATTGAGTTCTACTTTAAAGCGCTGATCCTCGCTTGCAACGAAGTTCATCCAGGTTTTTATATCGACGGTATCACGAACCGTTTCTTGATAGGCGATTACGTCCCGCACGCCATAGCGATATTGCTCGTGCTTGAGTTGTGAGGGTATTGGTGCACTGGTAAAGGCTTGTTTTTTCATATCATCGATATACCAATCCGTTTGGAATAAACTGGTATTGATAATACGCACGTCTTGGCGGTAATGCTCGATATTTTGCTGATACCATAGGGCAAAAGTATCATTGTCCCCAATGGTAAACAGCAGTGCATTGGGATCACAGGAGTCCAAATACATTTTCCCCATAACGTTTGCCGTGTAACGTCCTGAGCGATCGTGATCGTCCCAGTTTTGCGTCGCTAAAAGAACGGGTCCCGCAAGCATCGCAAGGCCTAGCCCAACGGGGAGGCTCAACTTTTTCAAAGAACTTTGTTGCAGCCAATCAATTAAGGCATAAGCGCCATAACCAATCCATAGGGNNAGGGCAAAAACGTAGAAGGAACCCACGATCGCATAATCGCGTTCACGGGGTTCGTAGGGTCGTTCGTTCAAATAAACTTTCAGTGCGAGTCCCGTAAACAAAAAGAACACCATGAGCACCCAAAAGCTTTTTTTGTCTTTGCGGTAGTGAAAAGCTAATCCTAACGCGCCTAAGAGCAAGGGGAGAAAATAATAGGTATTCCGCGCTTTATTGTTCTTTAAATCTGAGGGCAGTGCGTCTTGATTGCCCAAGCGCATTTCGTCTATCGGGTTAATGCCGCTAAGCCAATTTCCGTGAAGGCTATCGCCCTG
>DDCS01000041.1:0-1792 GCA_002335345.1 Flavobacteriaceae bacterium UBA2000
TCTAAAAAAGTATGTTCGTGTTTTTTATTGCCAAACTCGCCCTTGCCATAATCGCCAATATTGACTCCGGTCAAAACAATTTCTTTGATCCCACTTTGGGCGATCTCTTGGGCTTGCTTTAGGACATTTTCCAGTTTATCGGAGCGGGAAATACCACGCGCCATGGGAATAGTGCAATAAGAGCACTTGTAATCGCATCCGTCTTGTACTTTTAAAAAGGCTCTTGTGCGGTCCCCAATGGCATAAGAACTCACATAAGTGTCGACATCCTCAATAGCACAAGAATGAATTTGTGCCTGTTCAGATCTCGTATTGGCATCATTCAATAATTCGTTGAGATAGGCCGAAATATTGAACTTTTCTGAGGCGCCAAGTACCAAATCAACGCCATCTACCTGCGCCAACTCCTCTGGTCTTAATTGAGCATAACACCCAATGGCAATAAGAAATGCTTTAGGATTGTTTTTAAGGGCCTTTTTAACGATGGTTTTAAAACGTTGATCTGCATTTTCTGTAACGCTGCAGGTATTGATCACATAGATGTCTGCAAAATTTTCGAATGGGACGCGATCGAAACCCTCCCCGGTGAGATCGCGGGCGATGGTCGAGGTCTCACTAAAATTGAGTTTACAGCCTAGGGTGTAAAAAGCGACTTTTTTGGTAGCGTTCATTCTCGTATTTTAGCACAAGTGCTGGCAAAAATACGACATAATAATCAAAATGACCCCCAGGCCCCTGGCTACGGGTTTCCTATTGAATTAAGCTGGCCTTTCGACAAGGCTTTGAATGCCCTTTGTCGACTTTCTTTGCGTCTTTTATTGACCTTAATCCTATTTTCCTGCAATGCAGAATTCGAGCAGCGCGACCCAAACACCATATTTCGGTATAATGAGTCTGGCAATATCAGTTCTCTCGATCCTGCTTTTGCCCGAAATCCGCAAAACATTTGGCCCACCAACCAATTATTTAATGGGCTTGTTCAACTGGACGACTCACTCAATATCAAGCCTGATTTGGCCAAATATTGGACCTACAATGACAGCAGCCGCACCTACACGTTTATCTTAAGGGATCGTGTGTACTTCCATGAGCATGACCTCTTTGGACCAAAACGCAGCAGGACCGTAACCGCCGCTGACTTTGTTTATAGTTTTGACCGACTAAAAGACGATAATTTGGCCGCGCCAGGCAGCTGGGTCTTGCAGCAGGTAGATCATTACTGGGCGTCAAACGATAGCACACTCTCGATCAAACTCAAACAAGCCTTCCCCCCTTTTCTGGGCATACTCGCCATGCGCTATTGTTCTGTAGTGCCCCACGAGGCCGTAGCGTATTTCGGCAATGATTTCCGCAAAAACCCCATAGGAACAGGACCCTTTGCCTTCAAACTGTGGGTTGAAAACACAAAATTAGTGCTCAGGCGCAACCCTTTGTATTTTGAACATGATGAAAAGGGACAACAATTACCTTATCTCGAAGCGGTCGCCATTAGTTTTTTACCCGATAAACAAAGTGAATTTTTAGAATTTACCCAAGGCAATCTCGACTTCATCTCTGGTATTGATCAATCCTATAAGGACGCTCTTTTAACCCCACAAGGCAGTTTGAGTCCCGACTATGCCAAAATAGCCTATATGCTCAAAGCCCCTTTTTTAAACACAGAATATGTCGGGTTTAACCTTGAGAAGCAGGCTGCGGCCGTACAATCCAAACTGATTAGACAAGCCGTGAACTACGGCATTGATCGAAAAAAAATGATCACCTATTTGCGCAATGGCATCGGGTTTTCGGC
>DDCS01000041.1:1853-11959 GCA_002335345.1 Flavobacteriaceae bacterium UBA2000
CTTAACCCAGGGATAAGACCTGAGCTGAGCTTGAGCACAAACAGCCAATATTTGGATCTCTGTGAATACATGCAAACGGAGCTGGATAAAATTGGGATCACTGTCCATATTGACGTGCTTCCTCCTTCGACGCTTCGCCAACTAAAAAATACCGGAGGTTTAGAGCTATTCAGAGCCAGCTGGGTGGCGGATTACCCGGATGCGGAAAACTATCTTTCTCTATTTATCAGTCAAAATTTTACGCCAGACGGGCCCAATTATACGCACTTTTTCAAACCCGAAATTGACAGCCTCTACCAAAAAGCTTTGACCGTACAACAAGACAGTCTTCGTTGGGCAATTTATCGCAAAATGGATGAGAAAATCATGGAATTCGCCCCTGTTGTGCCTTTGTATTATGACATGGCCATACGGTTTGTTCGAAAAAACGTGGAGGATCTAGGGATTAATGCCCAAAACTTTCTTTTTTTAAAGCGTACCAAAAAGCTCAGTCCTAAAAATTAGTCCCGCCGCCAGGATTTTGAAGCCTCAAAGATTGCTTCAAATAAGCCCTGATCTTGTGCCGTCCACTCAATTCCTCTTCGTTGGGTCACGCGTTTTGCGGTTTCCACTGCTTTATTCAAACTATAGGTGGTCATACTCCCTGCACCACCCCAACTAAAGCTAGGAATAAAATTTTTGGGAAACCCAGCGCCAAAAACATTGGCGCTCACACCGACGACAGTGCCCGTATTAAAAGCAGTATTGATAGCGCATTTGCTATGATCGCCCATAATTAAGCCACAAAACTGTAAACCGGTGTGGGCAAAACGCTCACGGGCATAATCCCACAAGCGCACCTCATCGTAGTTGTTTTTCAGATTAGAGGTGTTGGTGTCGGCGCCAAGATTACACCAAAAACCCAAGACAGAATTACCCAAAAAGCCATCGTGCCCTTTGTTGCTATAACCCATCATAACAGAATTGCTTATCTCCCCTCCCGCCTTACAATAAGGTCCAATAGTGGTCCCGCCATAAATTTTAGCCCCCATTTTTATCACCGCGTTATCCCCGATGAATAACGGCCCTCTTAACAACGCACCATCCATTATTTGCGCTCCTGAGCCGATATAAATGGGCCCCTGTGAAGTGTTTAGCGTACAGTGCTCGAGCTGCGCATGATCAGCCACAAAAACCTTACTTGAATCGTTACATTGAACCCATGAGGGTATAGGCGCGGAAATCGCAGAGCGCGTCAACAGGTCAAAATCAGCCTGTATTTCCTGAGCGTTAACTGTAAATATATCGTAGCTATTCAGGATACGCGTTACTTCAGATTCAAACTCATGCCAGATAATTTCCTGTGGCATTAAATCTGAACTCCATTGCCCTGAACGCCAAGCAATCGTTCCATTTTTATCACGCAAACCATGGCCTAAGGCCAATTGAGTAACCTCAGAAACAAGGACATCATTGGGAAGCACTGCGCCGTTAATAAAGGTATTATCGGTGGTAAACCTAAAGGGGTAAATCGGCTGAAGATATTCCTTGGTAAGCCATGAACCCTCCGTGTTTAAGCGTTTGTTCCATTTCTGTGAAATCGTCAATCCACCAATGCTCAGCTCGGCAACAGGTCTTGTGTAGGTCAGCGGCAGTAAACCTGAGCTTTGGGCGGGGTCAAAAAACACCAAATTCATAAAAAAAAGATTTAGGGTTAAAGAGTAATATTAACAAACGCAGGTCGATCAATCACAAAGCAGATCGATCATTCACAAATATAGGAATAAAAAAAGCCTTCGACAGAAGGCTTTACTATGGGAGATTCAAAATTATTACTTTTTGAATTTTGAGTATTTGTTTTTGAATTTGTCAATACGACCAGCAGTATCAACCAATTTGTGTTTCCCAGTATAATATGGGTGTGAGCTGCGAGAAATCTCCAACTTTACGAGTGGGTATTCAACACCGTCAACCTCTAAAGTCTCTTTAGTATCGGCGGTAGATTTTGTTAAAAACACGTCCTCATTAGACATATCCTTAAATGCAACTAATCTGTAATTTTCTGGATGAATTCCCTTTTTCATGATACTTCTTATTTGATAAACTCTCACGGCAAACATTAGCTTTCGCCGTCTAAGCGGGGGCAAATTTAATGATAAATTGCAATTCAGCAATAGTTTGAGCGATTTTTTCTAGAAAAAAAGCCGTTTCGTTTTAGTACATTTGTGGTACAAACCAAAGCTTTAAATTTAATAAAATGTCAGAAGCACTTACCCCTAAAAAAAATGCGATCAATCATGGTGTAATTCTGGGCCTCATGTTGGCCTTGAGCACCACTATTATGTATGCCTTTGATACGGAACTCTTTACCAAATGGTGGGTGGGTATCTTAAGCCTACTGCTTGTTATCGTCATGGGCATTATCTCCACGGCCAAGTCCAAAGGCATCCTGGGTGGATTCATGAGTTTTAAAGAAGCCTTTTCATCGTATTTCATAACCTGTGCCGTTGGTTTAGCCATAAGTACGTTAGTCGGCATCCTTATTTTCACCATAGTTGACCCTGATTTAGCGCAATATCTCAATGAGCGCAGTATGGAACTGACTCAAGAATACATGGTTAAATTCGGTGCACCACAGGCAGAAATTGACAAAGCGATGGCTGAATTAGCCACAAAAGATAATTTCTCAATAGTCAATCAGGCAAAATCTTACGCCTCTCTACTTATTTTTCACGCCGTTATTGGTCTATTAATCGGTCTTATTTTTAAGAAAAAAGACCCGGCAGCAATCGATTAAATGCTTGTTTGATTTCTAGCCCGAACCATTGAATCATGGAACTCTCAATAGTCATCCCTTTACTTAACGAAGCTGAATCCCTTAGCGAATTGCATCAGTGGATCACCAAGTCGCTTGATGGGGTGATTAAAGATTATGAACTGATCTTTATTGATGATGGTAGCCAGGATAATTCGTGGGAGATTATTAACCAGTTGGCTTCTCAAGATAAACGCGTCAAAGGCCTAAGATTTCTAAAAAACTTTGGAAAATCACAGGCATTGCATGCAGGATTCGCAAAAGCTCAAGGGCAATATGTGGCCACCATGGACGCAGACTTGCAAGACAATCCTGAAGAAATCCCCCACCTGATTGAAATGTTGCGCTCACAAGGGTACGACATGGTCTCTGGCTGGAAGAAAAAGCGTTATGACTCTTATTTCGGCAAAAACCTGCCCTCAAAACTCTTTAATTTTGCAGCGCGAAAAACCTCAGGAGTAGCCTTAAATGACTTTAATTGTGGTCTTAAGGCTTATAAAGCAGAAGTGGTTCAAGCCATTGAAGTGACTGGAGAAATGCATCGATATATTCCTGTGCTGGCCAGTAATGCAGGTTTTAAAAATATCGGAGAACGTGTGGTCCAACACCAAGCCCGTAAATTCGGCCATACTAAATTTGGCTCTGAGCGTTTTTTGCGCGGCTTTTTAGACTTGATTACCATATCCTTTATTTCCCGATTTGGCAAGAGGCCCATGCACTTATTTGGAGCCTGGGGTGCCTTGATGTTAGCTCTTGGATTTTTATTTGCGGCTTATTTGGGTATCGATAAATTAATCCTCAATCCTACAGGACGGCTCATTACTGAGCGACCACAATTTTATATTGCGCTTACGGCGATGATTTTAGGAGGACAATTTTTTATTGCAGGATTTCTGGGAGAACTCATTTTGCAGAGTAAACAATCTACACCAAACTATCGTATTAAAGAATCCTTAAACCTCGAGTAAATGGCGGGATATTCCCTATTTTTGCTCTGTTTATCGCTATTTTAAACTCATGTCATTGAACATAGACCCCCTTTTATCAAAGGCTCAAAACTGGTTAAAACCACATTTTGATCAAAATACACAGTCCGCTATTCAAAAACTTATTGGTGGGCCAAAGGAAGCCCTCGAGGATGCCTTTTATACCTCACTGGCCTTTGGAACCGGAGGAATGCGGGGGATCATGGGCGTTGGAGATAACAGAATCAATAAATATACTTTGGGTAAAGCCACTCAAGGACTCAGTAATTATTTGAAAACAGAATTTGCCGAGGAATTTGCCGAGGAATCACTTCGCGTGGTGATCGCCTATGATTGCCGGCATAACAGCGACACCTTAGCCCAAACCGTTGCTGAAGTCTTTTCAGCCAATGGAATCCATGTTAAATTATTTTCATCATTACGGCCCACACCAGAACTTTCCTTTGCGGTACGGTATTTAAATTGTCACTGTGGCATCGTACTCACGGCCTCGCACAATCCACCAGAGTACAATGGCTATAAGGTATATTGGCAAGATGGCGGTCAACTTGTGCCGCCACAAGACAGCGCCATTATCACTGAAATTAATACTTTGGATTATCAGGATATTCGTTTTAATCCAAATCATGACCTCATTGAGCGTATTGATAATGAGGTCGATAATGCCTTTATACAGGCCTCATTGAACGCAGTCCCAAAACGCGCAACAAACCAAAATCGAAAGGATTTACGTGTCGTTTTTACGCCACTTCACGGAACCTCAGTAACCATGGTTCCTCCTGTATTGGCCGCAGCGGGTTTTGACCAAGTCCATATTGTGAAAGAACAAGCCACGCCAGATGGCAACTTTCCTACGGTAAGTTCCCCTAACCCTGAAGAGCCCCAAGCCCTTCAAATGGCCATGGATCAGGCTCGTGAATTTGATGCAGACCTGGTCATTGGGACAGATCCTGATTGTGACCGACTCGGGATTGCCGTGCGCAATAATCATGGTGAGCTGACCTTACTCAATGGGAATCAAGCCATGGTGATTAAAACCCATTTTTTACTCGATGGATTAACGGCCGACCAAAAAAACAAAAAGAGTTTTATCGCCTCTACTGTCGTATCAACACCGATGATGCGTTTGCTTGCTGATGATTTTGGTGTCGCTTACAAAGAGGGGCTTACGGGCTTTAAATGGATTGCCAAAATGGTCAAAGATTTTCCACAGCAAGACTTTATCGGTGGTGGTGAGGAAAGTTTTGGATATATGGTCGGTGATTTTGTTCGGGATAAAGATGCGGTAACCGCGAGTTTACTTATTTGTGAGATTGCCGCCTATCTCAATGGCAAGGGTTCCTCTGTTTGGAATTATCTTCAAGAAATTTATCAGCGTTATGGTTATTTTGGCGAAGCGCTTATTTCTCAGGTCAAAAAAGGCAGACAAGGTGCGGAACAAATAAAGGCCATCATGACGGCCTTTCGTCAAGAGCCACCAAAAACCATCGCGGGGAGTCCCGTTATTAAAATAGAAGATTATCAAAATCAAAAGGTACTTGATTTAACCAGTGGTCAAGAAACCCCGCTCGATCTACCCGCCGCCAATGTCCTTATTTTTTATACCCAAGATGGGGCGAAAATCGCAGCGCGACCCAGTGGTACAGAGCCAAAAATAAAATATTATATCAGTGTTACGGCTGAGGCAGAAGCGGCATTGTCCCCACAGATTGAGTCGATTAAAAAAGACCTAAACCTCCTTTAATGAAATACTTCCGAAGTATTATTCACTTTGCCAAACCCTACATGGGTTATGCTTGGCTCAATATAATCGCCAACGTCTTTTATGCGCTCTTCGGGACCCTAGCCTTTGTGTCCTTGATGCCTATGCTAAAAGTGCTCTTTCAAAACGCGACCAAAGTATCGAGTAGGCCGGAGTTTCAGGGCTTAGGGAATGTTGGGCAGTATGGTGAGGACCTAATGAATTATTACATTACCCAACAAATTGAAACACAGGGAGAACTCTATGCCTTATCATGGATGATCGCCTTGGTTATCAGTACATTTCTGCTGAAAAATTTATTTGGTTACACGGCAATGTATTTTATTACATTTTTGAGAAATGGTGTTTTAAAAGATTTGCGTAATGAGGTCTACCGTAAAACTGTTGCGCTTCCTATCGCCTATTACTCGGAAAAAAGAAAAGGAGATACCATTGCTCGGATTTCCTCAGACATCTTAGAAATTCAGCATTCCTTTCTATCGATATTAGAACTTTTGGTAAGGGAGCCTCTGATGATTGTATTCACCATTGTGGCCATGCTCTTAATCAGTGCAAAACTCACCCTTTTTGTCTTTATTTTTATTCCCCTATCTGGATTTGCCATAGCCTATATCGGAAAAAGTTTAAAACAAAAAAGTGGGCGTGTTCAAAAGGAACAGGGTATTTTTCTCTCCATTGTCGAAGAAACCTTGGGCGGCTTAAAAATTATCAAAGGGTTTAATGCCCAAGGACAGTTCCAAGAGCGATTTGAGTCCAGCACACGACGGTTTTTTAGATTTTCAAACAAACTCATGCATCGCCAAAGTTTGGCCGTCCCGATCAGTGAGTTTTTAGGGATTTTAGTTATCGCTATTTTACTGTGGTTCGGGGGGTCCATGGTTCTTGTTGAGCACAGCTTAGCCCCAGAGGCCTTTATCGTTTACATGGGTCTGGCCTACAATATTTTAACGCCTGCCAAAGCCATAAGTAAAGCCAGTTATAGTGTTAAGAAAGGAAATGCAGCCGCGGAACGGGTCTTAGAGGTTTTAACTACTGAATCTAATATCAAAGAACCTGAAAATCCAATTGCAAAACGCGATTTTAACGAGTCTATTGAATTGTGCAATATTCGCTTTCGCTACGAAAAAGAATGGGTGCTCAATGCGCTCAGTATTAAGATAGCAAAAGGACAAACGGTTGCTTTGGTTGGTCAAAGTGGTAGTGGCAAAAGTACCATAGCCAATTTATTGACCCGATTTTATGACGTACAAGAAGGTTCGATTAAACTCGATGGCAAAGATATTAGGGACTTGCGCATCAAAGATTTACGCGGACTTATGGGACTCGTCACACAAGACTCTATTCTCTTTAACGACACGGTGTTTGGCAATATGCGCGTCGCAAAACCTGATGCAACAGAACAAGAAATTCTTGAAGCCCTGGAAGTAGCCAACGCCAAAGAGTTTGTTTTAGCCCTTCCAGAAGGACTCCATACAAATATTGGCGATAGTGGTAATAAGCTCAGTGGGGGACAAAAACAACGACTCAGCATAGCCAGAGCCGTATTAAAGAATCCTCCGATCATGATTTTGGATGAGGCTACCTCTGCTCTCGATACAGAAAGCGAACGGCTCGTTCAAGATGCGCTCGACAAAATGATGAAGCACAGAACTTCTGTAGTCATTGCCCATAGACTCTCGACCATTCAAAAGGCCGATCTAATTGTGGTCATGTCAAAAGGTAAAATTGTTGAGCAAGGTAAGCACGATGAATTACTCCAGGCAAAAGGCATCTATCACAATCTAGTGAAGATGCAGTCTTTTCAATAAAAAAAAGAAGCGATTGGGGCTTCGCTTCTTTCTGTTTCTTGAACCACCTTGGGGCTAGCGATTCAATTAATTACACTTCAAAGATAAGATTTAATTCATACGCTCCAAATTTTTTGTGCATTTTATCTTAAAAAAATGCATTTAATCGATGAAATGCACTGTTTTTTGTGATTTCAGAGCATTAATGAGTCTCCAATACCCTATGCGATACTGAAAGCAGGTCCTGTAGAATTAACTGAATTAACGGATTGTGTATAATCGAAACCAGGGGGCATTAATAAAAGGAGAGTCGCACAAATTTGCCGGCTCCTCCACCATAGGCTATGGTGTCATTTAAAAACCTTAGCGTATAAAGGGGGACATCCGACAACTGGGTCCACGACTCGCCGCGATCATAACTTATGGATATTCCTTTTGATCCCGCTCCTACTAAGGTTTGCCCTTTGGTACCGGGAATAAATCGCACACAAGAACGGTATCCCGGACCTTGAGCGGGAGCTAATATTTCCCAATTTAGCCCGCCATCGACCGTCAATGCCTTATTGCTTTCATTGTTCTCTTGATCAGACCAATCCCCGCCAAAAATAACAGAGGTGTCCTGGTCATAACTCGCCACAGAAAATATGCCTTGCATGGCGTCGCCCTGTATCATCGGTGTTTGAGCCACAGACCAAGTTTTTCCCTTATCTGTCGTTTTAAATACCCTAGCCGCTGCACCTCCAGAACCGATCAATGCTTGATCGCCACTAATGGCAATTGAACCATTACTGGCTGCGAATAACGCCTCACCTTTTATACTTGGTGGAAGCTGGTCGCAAGGTAATTTTTGCCAGGTCGCTCCAGCATCTCGAGTAATAAGCACCGAAAGACATCCATCTGTGGGATCCCCTACCGCAATGCCCTCATTAGCATTCCAAAAATCAATGGCATCATAAAAAACCCCAGGGGCATCTTCAGTGTAAACTAAATCAGCACGAACAATTTGATGCCCATCAAAACTCAAGCGAAACAAAAGGGCCGGCCGGTCTATAGTCAGAGCAAAGGCATGGGTGCCATTATGTGCGATTGATCGGAAATGTAAAAGGCTGTCATTGTGGTGTAAAACAATTTGTGCCACCTCATGACCATTATACACACCTATACGCCCTTTATTTGCCGCAAACCAAACTTCCTTAACATGGGCTACCTCCACAGCACGGATGCTAATTTCTTCTTCATGTAAAGGCTCAACGTAAACCCCTTTATAATAATGAGGAGTCTCACATGAGACCATTATTATGCATGATAATATGAGAAAATTAAACATTATGGGGTAGGCAAAGTTTTTCATTCTAACTGATTTAATTTGATTTAATCTTAGACACGGTCTGAATTAGATTTTGTGGCATCAACCACGACATGATCAATAACGTTACATGATCATTATCTGTTTTTCATTGCGCATTAATAAATTGATGCTTCTAATCATGATGGCCTGAGTCGTCTGTAAAAAAAGGATTAAAGCATAAAGTTAATTAATGAAATAAAGAATAGTACCTTTGACCCCCAATAATTCAATATATGCGATTGCATCGAAACTTGGTTTTTGCCACCATAGATAGTTTACACGGTATTTTTAATGAACAAAAAGCTGCTGACAAGGTATTGCGCGGCACTTTAAAAAGAGACAAACGTTGGGGCTCAAGAGATCGCAGTTTTATCGCAGAGACCACTTACGACATTGTCCGATGGAAGCGATTATATCAAGAAATTGCCGAAGTAAAAGAACCTTTTGATCGTGATAATTTATTCAGACTTTTTGTGGTTTGGGCTACGCTGCGCGGAATAAAATTGCCTGATTGGCCTCAATTTGAAGGGGTGCCTACCAGAAAAATAAAAGGTCGTTTTGATACCCTTTCCAAAGTACGCGTGCTCAGAGAATCAATTCCAGACTGGTTGGATGAGGTCGGCCTTGAAGCCTTTGGCAAAGAACAGTGGTCTGCTGAATTAAAGGCATTAAATCAACAAGCTGAGGTGGTCTTACGTTGCAATACCCTTAAGGGAACACGCAAAGATTTGGCCAGTTCTTTAGCGGCCAATGGAATAGAAACAGAAGCGGCCAAGCAAACCCCTGAAGGTTTAGTTCTCAAACAAAGGGATAATGTCTTTACTACCGAAGAATTTCAAGCAGGACTTTTTGAGGTCCAAGACCTTAACTCACAACGCGTGGGGCATTGGGTCAAACCAAAGCCAGGCATGCGCGTCATAGACGCTTGTGCCGGTGCAGGCGGCAAGTCCCTTCATATGGCGGCACTCATGGAGAATAAAGGACAAATTATTGCTTTAGATATTTTTCCAAAGAAGTTAGAAGAACTCAAACGTCGGGCCAGAAGAAGTGGGGCACACAATATTGAAACGCGACTCATTGAATCGCGCAAAACCATTAAAAAGTTATACCAAAAGGCAGACGCCGTGTTGATTGATGCTCCTTGTACAGGAATTGGTGTTTTAAAGCGAAATCCGGATGCCAAATGGAAACTCACTCCAGAGTTTTTGACGGAAATAACACAGGTTCAAAAGGAAATTTTAAACGACTATTCATCCATGGTTAAGCCTGGTGGTAGCTTAGTTTACGCCACCTGTTCCATTTTACCCCAAGAAAATCAACTGCAAATACAGGCTTTTCTAAAAAGTGAAGAAGGAGAAGATTTTTCTCTAGAAGCCCAAGAATCCTTACTCCCGAGTGTTACAGGATACGATGGGTTTTTTATGGCCCG
>DDCS01000041.1:12114-12994 GCA_002335345.1 Flavobacteriaceae bacterium UBA2000
TGTGCCAAGGTTTTAAATTTCAACTGTTGACCAAGCACGTTGTACAACGCAAAGTATAATGGACCTTGGTATGGGGTGCGCAATTCGATATCAAACTGATCATTATCTGATTCTCGGACCAATAATTCTGCCGCAGAAAAGACGTAGTCATTACTGCCCAGACCTCCAATATTTGCCGTATAGTCCTCAGTTTCTCCATATGTTGTTTCCTCGCAAGCATTCTCCGGGACCTCAGCTTGCCAATTGGTTTTGGCCCGCATTAAGTGTGTCCCTGGATTGGCACCTGCTGGAATAGTTAATGCCATGGTTTCTGTGAAAGAACCCCCGGCTTGACCTGGTGCGATCACATAATTATTGACTACTTTTTCATCTGCAGTGAAGTTAAAGTCATCATTAAAATCAATCCAGACGGTCACATATTGATCGCCATAACCCGTGGTTACTGTAAGATCATAGATCGCATCTTGATCAAAGTTAGCCACTTGAGCTGTAAAATCTCCATACCCTTCACAACCCGAAGGATTATTGATTTCATTGACGGCAAACAATTGGAATCCATCACCAAAAGAGCAATTTAAGTTAGGCTGACAAAGCAAATTAGTCACCGTTGTACTCACACTATCATTAGTTGAGTCCTGATCGCCACTTAGCGCGGTAGAAACCGTTATTTCATAAGGTCCTAAAGCCGTCAGATCAAGTTGTTGTGTAAAGCTAAAATTCACGCTTTGCTGACTATCCAAAGTACCTGTATAGGTTTCCGTTACCGGAGCGCCACCATTGACCGTGTAGGTCACGTCAAAATTGGTTTGCGTCAATGCCCCAAAATTTTCTAAGCTCACTGTCAAAGTCTCAAAGCCGAGACCTGATCCGGAGCTCGGTG
>DDCS01000079.1 GCA_002335345.1 Flavobacteriaceae bacterium UBA2000
ATATATTCTCTTAGCCGGGTCAGCACGGTGGCCTCGGTTGCAGTATCCATTGAGCTCGTTGGTTCGTCCAAAATGAGGAGACCGGGAGAGTGCAGGAGGGCGCGACACAGGTTAATAGATTGTTTTTGTCCACCAGAAAGCCCTGCGCCGCGCTCGCTTAACTGCAAGTCATAACCAAGTTGATTGATACCTATAAAGTCGTCAACACCAGAAATTTTAGCAATATTTAGAATGTGATCATCTTTATATTCTAAGAATCCCATCTGTAGGTTTTCTTTGACTGTTCCGGAAAAGAGCCAACTGTCTTGGAGCATTACGCCTACATTGCGTAAAAAATCAGTTTTATTTATTTGTTGAACATCCACTCCGTCGAGAAGTATTGCCCCCTTATCTGGGGCAATCAATCCGGATGCCAAGCGAGCAATAGTTGACTTTCCGGATCCCATCCGTCCGACTAAAGACACCTTCTGTCCAGCTTCTATCTTAAAAGACAAATTTTCTAAGATTGGAGAATTTGTCTCAGGAAAAGTGTAGGTTACGTTCTTAAATTCGATAGCTCCGCTGAGGGAAGGGCGACTTAGGCCGTGTTCTGTGTCAGTTGACGTCGTTGTTGTTTTCATGAGTGCGTCTAAAGATTTGTAAGCCTGGCGCGCAGAATTCGCTCGAGTCAGTGCAGAGGCAAGTTGTGAAAGAGGTGCAAGCGTTCTACCACCTAATATGACGGCGGCGATCATTGCTCCCATTGTAATGGTTCCATCTTGAATTAGAAAAACCCCAAAAAAGATTGTCGCAATTTGTGCAAATTGCTGGATCGAGGCTGCAAAATTTATGGCAAACTGAGAAAACATTCTGTTTTTCAGCCCTAAATCTGACTGTTCCACAGCAGCATTCTCGAATCGTTTGCTCATCAAACGTCCTGATCCCGTGGCTTTGATTGTTTCTATGCCGCCAAGTGTTTCGATCAAAATTGCTTGTTTTGACATTCCAGATTTCATTGAGGAGCTTGCTATTTTTGCCAGAAATGGCTGTATGGCTAAGCCAACGATAAACACTAAAGGTACCGCTGCTAGCGGTACATAAGCTAATGGTCCCGCTATTAAATAAATAACTCCAACAAAGAAAAAAACGAAAGGCAAATCAACTATTGCAACCAAAGTCGCTGAAGTAAAAAAATCTCTTAAAGTATCGAATTCTCGTACCACACTTGCCACAGCGCCAGAGCTTTGTTGTTTAGATTTTGGCTTTATTTGCAAAATACTTTGAAAAATTTTTCTAGCAATCGTGCTATCGGCACGTTGGCCTGCTTTGTCAATGAAATGGGCGCGAAGGGTCTTGATTACGAAATCAAAACCGAGCGCAATACTGACGCCAATAGTTAAGGCGATAAGTGACTCAATTGCTTCGTTTGGAACGACGCGGTCGTAAACGACCATAATAAACAATGAACTGGAGAGCCCTAGAAAGTTAGACATCACAGCGGCAATAATTACCTGAAAATACAACCACTTACTTCGTAATAGAGCACTAAAAAACCACGATTTATTTTCAGTTTTCGCGGTCTCAGTTTGTTCCAAGCGCGCTAATATTGCGTATCCTGAGAAATTTTCCTGGGCATCAGTTTCGTTAAGATACTTTTCAACAAAATCATCCTTGGGGCTCGCAACTCTATAAATTCTTTCGTCGCTTACCCCGTATAGTAAACTCGGATCACTATTTTTATCAAATATAACCATTGGGCACATGTTATCGGTGATCTTACCAAGGGAAACTTTGCCCAGGCTTGCCCGGTAACCACATTCTGTTAAAACCTCAACCACGTGTTTGGCTTCAAAGCCATTGTCTGAGGCAGTACTTAGGTCAAAAATAGATTGTGCGCTAATCGATGTCCCATCAATTTTCAAGAATTGTTGTATACAATTGATAAGGGGGTCTATTCTAGCTTGATAAGGGTCGGACACATTTAACTTTTCCAAGTTATCTTCACTCAAGTCCGGCATATTGTTTCTCATTTCAAACCTATTTTGCGTTCTCAGTGGAAACAGTTACATCAAAATCTATAAAATTAAGTAAACTGTCAGAGTTTCTAGCCAGCTCGTATTGTAATATTGTAAGTTCAGACCGCAAGGTTATTATTTGGTCCGAAATTTGATACACCGCAGCATTGGCGGATAAAATTTCTTTCATATTAGTTTGACCAGTAGACATTTGGTCCGACAAGATTTGCAGCTTTGTATCCGCGCGTTTTTTTTTGTTTTGTATCTCTTTAATTTGTTTTATCAACGTCTGTTTTTTTGACAAGCCTGCATCAAATTTCCTTTTTGTCTCTTGTTTTATTGAGTCCAGTTCGTTTTGCACGGCGGATAAGCTTTGCTTTGAGGCGTCAATTTTTGCTTTTCGTCTTCCACCATCTCCGATAGTCCAATTAGCCACTAAACCTAATGAATAGGTCGTCGGATCATCATTTGACATGGGCGAACTTACGCCTGCATTGGCTGAGACAGTTGGTGACATAGCTGCTTCAGCGAGTCTGAGTTGGTAGCGCGCAGCAAGTAGTGCTCCAGCCGAACTTTTAATTTCAGGAGCTGTCTGCCACAGTACATTTAAGTCAGAGGTGTTTATCTCTGATAAAGGGGACTCTACTACAAAATTTTCGTTTGGGACTTTTTGAAAAAACCTGAGAATTTCGTTGATCGATCGATCTTTCTTCTCTGATAATTGCAATTGGCGCAAATTAAGCTCGCCAATTTCAGAGTCTGCAGATAACAAAATTGATTTGTCAATCAGTCCACTCGACGTCAATTTTTGTATTTGATCTCTTAATTTGTTTGCCCTTTTGGAAAATTCATCAAGCAATTGCAGTTGGGCGGTTGAAGTTTGATATTCCACCACAGCTGAGGCTACGTCAAATGCAACTGATGATGCTATCGCTTTGAGCGAATTTGCCGCGTTGATACTGTCAATTCGTGCTAGTTCGACTCTAGCGTCTGTTTGACCACCATCGTAGACAAGCTGGCTTAGTCTCAAGCTAGCGCTAATACCGGCCGTATTGTCTGTTGACAATTTCGTCTCTTCACGCATGAACCCAGATGTAGCATCAGCATTTAACTGCATTTTTCGTGATGCTGACTCTACTTTTACTCTGTAATTTTTTTCTCGGAATTTTGCCGCTGCGGCCATGAAAGTTGGGTCTTTGGGTATTGACTTCAACATAGCCGATTTTAGGTCCATCGCTTCAGCAATTTTTTCAGTGTTACGTATTTTTTTATTTTCTGGCTTCAGCAGCATTATATCGTTTATTTCATTCTGTAAATTAGAACTTGGCGCTGTGCACCCTGAAATTGCAATTAAAGTAACAATCGCGATGTTAGCTATAGGATTATGCATTAAACGCAGTCCGCCGTATAATATTTAATTTTGCAGATCGTAGATTTAAACTCTTAACAAGAATCACCATACTCTTCAATGGTACCTAGGTCATATTTTTTTACAACGAATATGTAATAAATTATAGGACTTAATTGCTTTGAAGTGCACTGCAAAAAAATTGTTTTAAATGATTCCTAATCTTTGAAGCTTTTTGTGTGTTGGGGCACTATGGTTCTACTCATGGAAATATCCAGAGGGCCAAGCATATGGAGATACACCAGCTACGGTTTGATCTAACTCCACAGGAAATTTTGCCGATATGGCTATCGAATTTCGAGAGACGTACATGTAAGCAGGTCCTATTTCGCCAAGTAATTAGGTAAATTGGATCGTAAGTCGGCTGTCATTTTGACGAATTGGTACTGAGATTCCTTAATATGGCGAGGGGTCCAAGCCTTGCTTTAACCTTTTTATAATCTTCTTTACATGTCGCTCCATGAGACCATACGATTTTGTAACCGTTCAAGGTGCAATGCACTGCGTAAAATATTGGGTAAACGCTGGGCGGTAAAGTACGGGTTGATAGTGCAAGCGGGTCTCTCTTTTGAATGTATCTGGTGTAAAATGAAACTAGCACTATTACTTACCGCTTATTGGAATTTTGAACCCTTCATAATATTTGGTTCAGCGGAGCAAGGCTCCAACTAAAGTATCACTGGTTGTTAAAAAATGCTGATCAGACATTCGTGATATTGCGGAATTTAGCGGCGTTATGAACAAGCAAATGATATGTAACGACATAGGCAAGTGTGAAGAAAATAATTGCCGTTAATGCTCCGCGCGTATCCTCAATGAGTGAATATCCCAAAAAGCAGGGAAGTGCCATAAGTGGCCAAGACAAGAACGAACCGATAGGGTTTGCCTCCTTCACTCCAATGGTTTTGTGGGTCATCAAAATTACGAGGCGCATAAGCACATGATGATAGTGGAGTTTGTCAGGCCGAGAAATGGGGTGCCCTGTTATCAGGCGCCGCACCATGGCAAACACAGTATCAAGCACTGGCCAAAGAACGATTAGCAAAACCCCCCATGCCGAGATATTAGGTTCACGGTTTAGCAGAATAATTGCATTCCAAGCTATCAGATGACCTATGGAGTAGGCACCAGCGTCACCTAAAAACACGCGTCCATGCGGAAAATTCATACACATAAAGCCGATGAACGAAACACAAATAACTGCATTAATTATGATAAGATCTGTATGTCCATATTGGTACGCGACCAAGCCAAAGCTTACCATAATTACTATAACCACGGAGCTAGAAAGCCCATTTAAGCCATCTATTAGATTGATGGCGTGAGTCATTCCAGTCGATGCGAAGATTGTGAAGGCTATGCCAAACAAACTAACAGACATCAAAATGTCAACAGCTGGGATATTCAAGCGTGTGACGTGCATATTTAAAACAAGGATTGCTAATACGGCTGAGAATGCCGCAACTCCCAGGCGTAGCGATGGGGGCGTATCAGGTCCTAAATCTTCTAGCAATCCAATCAAAAAGATCGGCAAAGTAGTCCAAAGGAGTGTCCCAAATAAATCGTTGCCAGATAAAAGTGCTCCAGAGAGAACTCCGACCGCAATTGCAATTCCACCAACCCTAGGCGTTGGTGCCGTATGTACTGATTGCTTCGCATTTACATGACGATTTGCACGTTTGGCAAATGCCTTACGTTCCCTGTAAATGACTAAGAGCGTAAATAATGTACTTAGAAACACAAGTATAAGAACCAAAATGTTTGACATCATTACTCTGGATCTCCATTGTCTCGCTATCACATCAAGTACAAGGACAGTCGCGTGCAGGTCAAGGGAGTTTATTCAAAGTTTCTTGAAGCCTTCTTGTCTAGCCCCCAATTTCAGAGCCA
>DDCS01000120.1 GCA_002335345.1 Flavobacteriaceae bacterium UBA2000
GTCAAACCAATAATGATTGGTGCGCCCCCCGGGCCAAACCTCAGCGTATTCTCTGTCGTTAGGATCCGGATTAATCTTGTTGCTTTTATGCATATTGGCCCAGGTTGAAAACCGTTGTAATCCATCAGGATTAAACGAAGGGTCCAATAGAATCACACTTTCTGTGAGCGCTTTTTCTATAGCTGGGCCCTGTGCCGCGGCGAGGTAATAGGCGTAGAGTAGGGCCGCATTACTGCCGCTGGGCTCATTGCCATGAATTGAAAATCCTTGGTACAAGACTATGGGTAATTGATCTGTGTCAAGGGCTTTATTATTTTGATTGATTAAGCGCTGTCGATCTGATTTTATTTGTTCGATTCGCTGGTGATTCTCTGGCGAAGTAACGGTGAGCAGCCATAGCGGTCTTCCTTCGTAAGTTGTGCCTCGTTGTTCAATACTCATACGCGGACTGCGTTCGGCCAAAACCTCTATATATCTTGAGAGTCGATCATGAGTGACATGCCAAGCACCGACTTGATGACCCACGACTTCCTCAGGCGTTGGAATATTTGGGTTATAGTTCATGTCTTGTGGCAGGTAGTACCCTAAATCAAGATTCTGCCCTTGGATTAAAAGGCAAAAAAACAGGGTCAGGCTTAAAAATAAATACTTGGTCATATCTCGAGATTTACGATTTTCTAAGATAAAAAAACCGCCACAAATGGGGCGGTTTAAAATTTAGAATCCTTGTATGGTCAAAAAGGCCTTATATGTCATCAAAATTAACATCGGTAAAAGAGGAACTTGATGAACTATGCTCGTGCTCGTCGTAATCTTCTGGATTGTAGTCTTTTTGATGGCGTTCGCTGATGACTTCATCACCTTTGGCATCGATGACGTAGTCAATCATGTCTACCAGGTGTTCCTTGAATTCTACAAAATCTTCTTTATAGAGATAAATTTTATGCTTTTTGTAGTGAAACGAGCCATCGTCGTTTGTAAATTTTTTACTCTCGGTAATGGTTAGATAATAGTCACCGGCTTTTGTTTCGCGGACATCAAAAAAATACGTCCTGCGCCCAGCACGCATTACTTTTGAGTAAATTTCCTCTTTATTTGAGGAGAACTGTTGATTCATTTTAGAAGGTATTATTGGAAATGGTTGAACTCAAAAATCTAAAAAAAAACCAAATCCTCAAAAATTTTAAGATAATTCTTTTTCGATGAGTTGCTTCTCATAAAGCGCTTTGTAGTAGCCTGGAGTTTTTATTAGCTCATTATGAGCGCCTTGCTGAATTATTCGCCCTTGGTCCATTACGAGAATCTTTGTCGCATTTTTTACCGTAGAAACGCGATGACTCACAATTATCGCCGTTTTTTGGTCTTTTACCCCGGCCAAATTACTTAAAATAGCTTCTTCAGTTTCTGTGTCTACGGCACTAAGGCAATCATCCAATAATAATATTTTTGGACTTTTTATAAGCGCCCTTGCAATCGATACGCGTTGCTTTTGTCCGCCACTCAAAGTGATCCCGCGTTCCCCCAAAATAGTTTCATACCCTTTGTCAAAACCTTCGATATTGTGATGGACATAGGCCGTTTTGGCGGCCTCTTGAATCTCATGGATCGTGGCCTCTTTTGCGCCAAAGCGAATATTGTCTGCGATACTTTCACTGAATAAAAAGGCATCCTGAGGCACATAGCCAATGGCGCCACGAAGGTCGTCCAAATGATGCTCCCGAGCCGGGCAATCGTCTAACAGATAAAGTCCGTTTTCAATATCGTAAAGTCTTGCAATAAGTTCTAATACAGTTGATTTTCCAGATCCCGTATGACCAATAATAGCCAAGGTTTCTCCCGGGGCGACGGAAAATGAAACTTCATCCAACGCTTTAATACCCGTATCGGGATAAGTGAAGCTTACCTTATCAAAAACAATCCGGCCTTCAATGGGACGATGCTGGTCTGAATGATTAACGATTTCAGGTTTTTGATTTAAAAACTCGTTTATTCTTTTTTGAGAGGCTTCGGCTTGTTGAACCATCGACGAAACCCAACCCACCATAGCCACTGGCCAAGTCAACATATTGACATAGATGAGAAATTCCACGATCGTTCCAAAGTCGATGAGTCCTTCTATGTATTGTTTTCCCCCAATGTAAATGACCAGCACGTTACTCAGGCCGATTAACAAGATCATTAACGGAGAGAAAAGCGCTTGAACTTTAGTGAGGTCAATGTTTTTTTCTTTCATCGTATTGGCAAGAACTTCGAATTCGTTTTGGGTTCTGTCTTCAAGACTGTAGGCCTTAATTACGGAGACCCCACTGAATCGTTCTTGAGTGAAGGTAGTTAGTTCTGATAGGTATTTCTGCACCACGGTACTTCGCTTGTGGATGGCAATACTCAATTTATAGATACCGATCGAGAGCAGTGGAAGCGGTGCTACCGCGTAGAGTGTTAACTCGGGCGCCGTGTAAAACATATAGCTTATCGCCACGATAAATAAGGTGACGGTTGTCGTACTGTACATTAACGCAGGGCCCGCATACATGCGCACCTTTCCCACATCTTCACTGATTCGACTCATTAAGTCACCCGTTCTATTTCTTTTGTAGAAGCTCAGTGAAAGACGCTCATATTGCGCAAAAATCTCATTTTTTAAATCATATTCGATGTTTCGAGAGACCACAATGATGGTCTGGCGCATGAGAAAGGTAAAGAACCCTGAAAGCAATGCCGTTCCGATAATCATTCCGATATCCCAAGCCAATAGCTCGGTCAATTCTGCATAAGAAACTGCCCCGGTGATGAAGGCTTTGATACTGTCTACAGAATCACCAATTTTGGCAGGAACCACAATTCGAAATACGGTCGCAATGGCCGTAATAAAGAGTCCAACAATGAGCCTGCCGCTGTATTTGTAAAAAAACTTATTGACGTATCGCAGTGCATTCATGTGGGTCTGGATTAATAAATTTTCAATAAAAATTAAATTCTTTGCAGAATCGTCACTTCTTAGGTATTTTTGCCGAACATTTTTAACGAATTCGTAAATGACCACAACCCCCATTGATCCCAAGACACACTCTGCAGCGTTTTCCGTGTTTGGCAACGCGGCCTTTGACAATCACGAACAAGTCGTTTTTTGCCATGACAAAGATACTGGTTTAAAGGCAATAATCGGTGTGCATAATACGGTTTTAGGACCGGCACTTGGGGGGACCCGTATGTGGTCTTATGCGAATGAATCCGAAGCATTGACCGATGTTTTGCGCCTTTCTCGTGGAATGACTTATAAGTCAGCGATTACTGGTTTGAATCTCGGTGGAGGTAAGGCCGTAATCATGGGTGATGCTAAAACGCAAAAGACCCCCGAGCTGATGATGAAGTTTGCAGAGTTCGTGCACCGTCTCGGAGGAACCTATATCACGGCTGAAGATATCGGGATGGAAACCGCGGATATGGATTTGGTCCGCACAGTAACGCCCTATGTTACTGGTATTTCCGAAGAAAAAGGTGGTGCAGGAAATCCTTCCCCGATCACGGCATATGGTGTTTTTATGGGCATGAAGGCAGCGGCACAGCACGCCTTTGGGAGTGCATTACTCGAAGACCGAACCGTATTGGTTCAAGGAATCGGACATGTAGGAGAATCTTTGGTCGAACACCTCAGTAACGAAGGGGCTAAAGTCTTGATTGCCGATATCAATCAAGAGCGACTTGAAGCAGTTAGAGATAAATACCAAGCGATAATTTATGCAGGAGATAACCTTTATGAGGCCCCGGTAGATATTTATGCCCCATGTGCCTTGGGTGCGACCATTAACGACCAGACTATAGAGCACTTTAACGCCAAAATTATCGCGGGCGCTGCCAATAATCAGCTGGCTGATGAACAGCGTCACGGGGCCATGCTCAAAGAGCGCGGTATCGTTTACGCCCCTGATTTTGTGATTAATGCGGGTGGAATAATCAATGTTTATGCGGAATTAGAGCATTATGGACGTGCTGAGATCATGCGTAAGACTGAAAACATATTTGACACCACTCTTGAATTATTGCAAATGTCAGACCGCGAGGATATTACCTCACATCAGGCGGCATTTAATGTAGCGCAACAGCGTATTGATGCGCGCAAACGAGGCAATTAACCTTCAATAGTCTTATATTTGCCCGATCATTTTTTGAAATTTTTAGGCTAAGTTCTTTAGAGTTATGTTGACCAGACGACACATTCGGGTAAAAGTATTACAAACGCTCTATGCGCGCCATCAGAGCGCCGATGAAGATCAGGTCGGTCAAGAGAAATTCTTAACACGTAGCCTTGAGCAAATGCAGGAATTACAAGCCTTATTGCTGCTAATGATCGTGGCTGTGCGTGATCAAGCAGAAAAATTCACCCAGCGCTCCCAAAAAAAATATTTTGCCAGTGATGATGAGCGCAATCCTAGCGTAAACTTCATTAATAATCAGATTGTTGATTTAATTCAAAATCACGATTCACTTACCCAGTTTGCCAAAAATAAAAAGCTGAAAAACTGGCAGCAGGATGACGAATATGTAATCATTTTGTTCAATAAACTCAAGGACGCAAGCTGGTATCAAGATTATTTGTCTATTGAGGGACCTAGTTTCGAAGAGGATCGCGATTTTGTGGTGCGTTTTTACAAAGAGATTTTGGCTCAAGATGAGAAACTCTATGAATATATTGAGGATAAAAGTCTTACATGGATTGATGATTTTCCATGGGTAAATACGGCCTTGGTCAAACTTTTAAACAAAGTCGTTCCGAGTCGTGCCAATGAAATTTTTACGTTGGGTGTATTCAAAGACCAGGACGATCAACAATTTGGACAAAATTTATTTCGCAGTGTTCTGAGAAATCATGAAGAATTACAACAGGTACTGCAGGGAAAAACACCAAATTGGGATCAGGAACGAATCGCAGATTTAGACTTGATCATGCTTCACATGGGCATTTGTGAGTTTTTGCATTTTCCTTCTATCCCGGTTCGGGTAACCATTAACGAATATCTTGAAATCGCCAAAGAATATTCTACGCCAAAGAGCAGTCTCTTTATTAACGGTATTTTAGATAATATAATCAAAGATTTAATGGCCAAAGATGAACTCAACAAAAATGAGCGCGGGTTGAGATAAAACGCGAAAAAATCCCTAAATTGGCCTCCCTTAAGTCAACAAATAATTTTTAATCTCTTTAAATTAAATAATCATGAAAAAGACATTGTTTTTAGCCGTACTCGTGGCATTCGGAATGACTTCATGCAAGGATAATGCTGCAGAAAAAGTAAGTGCAGATAACGTTGCAGCTGCTGCTGAGCGCGATACTCAAGCGGATAAATACCCTGTAATGAGTTTCACTGAAACGACTTACGATTTTGGGACTATCAATCAAGGTGAAGCCCAAGAGCACGTATTCACATTCACGAATACTGGAGAAGCTGATTTGGTCATTGTCGATGCAAAAAGCTCATGTGGTTGTACCGTGCCACAATACCCAAAAACACCAATTGCTCCAGGAGAAACTGGTGAGATGTTAGTGAAATTCAATGGAAGTGGTAAGAACCAAGTCAGTAAAACAGTTACCGTTACCGCTAACACGCAAAAAGGTAAGGAAATGATCAGCATCAAAGCTTTTGTAACGCCTAAAGATGGGGCGGTCGAAGGTTCGCCGATCAAAGTACAGTAAGTTATAAATAACAAACTATATTATGGAGAGTATTTCAGGCTTTATGCCGCTCATTTTAATGTTTTTAGTGGTGTATTTCTTTATGATACGCCCACAAATGAAGCGTGGAAAGCAAGAAAAAAAGTTTGCTGCTGAATTAAAGAAAGGGGATAAGGTCGTGACCAAAAGTGGTCTCCACGCCAAAGTCCTCGAACTTACCGATGAGCAAACCTGTATTCTAGAGTCGGGTGCTGGTAAAATGAAATTTGAGCGCGCCTCAATCTCCATGGAACTGAGTCAAAAGCTTCAATCTAAATAGTTTATCACATATTTATAAAAACAAAAAGCCTCCCGTCGGGAGGCTTTTTGTTTTACAGGGCATTAATTCAATCCTTTTTTGTCGCGGCCAATGTGACAATATTCACAATAACCTCTGTTGCTTTTATCATACTTTCAACAGGAACATATTCGAATCGACCGTGAAAATTGTGCCCCCCAGCAAAAATATTGGGACAGGGCAAGCCCATAAATGAAAGTTGAGAGCCATCAGTGCCTCCACGAATCGGTTTAATAATCGGAGTGATTCCTGCTTTTTCCATAGCCTCTTGGGCAAGGTCCACAATGTGCATCATCGGCTCAATTTTCTCACGCATATTGAAATACTGGTCTTTAATCTCAACGGCCACGCGTTGTGTGCCTAAACTTTGGTTGAAATCCTCGGCGATTTGATGCATCAGTCCTTTGCGTTCTTCAAAACGGCTTCGGTCATGATCGCGGATGATGTAATGAAGTTTCGTTTGCTCTACATCGCCACCTAAGTGATGCAGATGATAAAACCCGTCTCGGCCTTCTGTTTTTTCTGGAGTCTCTTCTGCAGGAAGTGCCTGAATGAATTGCTGCGCAAGGTACATACTGTTGACCATTTTTCCTTTGGCATAACCCGGATGAACCATTTTTCCGTTTATGGTAACGGTCGCTCCTGCGGCATTGAAATTTTCAAATTCTAATTCCCCGATTTGACTGCCATCCATGGTATAAGCCCAGTCCGCGCCAAATTTAGCCACATCGAATTTATGGGCGCCGCGACCGATTTCTTCATCTGGGGTGAAGCCCACTTTAATCGCACCATGTTTTATTTCAGGATGATTAATCAGGTATTCCATAGCTGAGATAATTTCGGTAATTCCTGCCTTATCATCAGCGCCCAAAAGGGTAGTGCCGTCCGTCACTATGAGCGTATTGCCTATATAGAGCAATAAATCATCAAAATCTTTTGGAGAGAGGATTATGTTTTGTTCTTTGTTCAAAACAATGTCTTTTCCATCGTATTTTTCGATCACGCGAGGCATTACATTGGCTCCGGTAAAATCTGGAGAAGTGTCAAAATGTGAAATAAAGCCAATGGTAGGCACATGATGATCCACATTGCTCGGCAGCGTTGCCATAATGTAGGCATGGGCGTCGATATGGACCTCGGACATGCCGATATCTTTTAATTCTTGAGCCAATGCATGGGCCAAATCCCATTGTTTTTTAGAGCTTGGTGTGGTTTGAGAATTTGGGTCACTTTCCGTATCGACAGTGACATAGCGAACAAATCGATCGATAATGTGCTGTTTGGCTATCATGGATAAAATTTTTGTGAATAAGCGCAACTCGGTTGTTGCTAAATAATGATAAATCGCTTATAAAATTAGTGCTTTTAATGCTAATTTTGTGGCGAAACTTTGACTATGTATCAACGCCTTATCCGTCCTCTTTTCTTTCTTTTTGATCCGGAAAAAATTCATCACACGAGTTTTAGACTGATTAAGTTGGTTCATCTTTTGGGTCTAGGAGGCTTAATTAAGCGGCTTTTTCAGGTCAATGATCCGAGCCTGTCGCGTGAAGTTTTTGGGCTGAAATTTCCGAATCCGGTGGGTTTGGCCGCGGGTTTTGATAAAGATGCCCTGGCCTACAAGGAGCTGGCTAATTTTGGTTTTGGATTTATAGAAATCGGGACAGTGACCCCAAAACCACAAGAAGGTAATCCAAAAAAACGTTTATTCCGATTGCCTACCGATAAAGGGGTAATCAATAGAATGGGCTTCAATAATAAGGGGGTCGCTCATGCCGTGGAGCGCCTCAAAGCGAATAGGGGTCGGGTTCTAATCGGCGGAAATATCGGCAAGAACAAAATGACCCCTAATGATCAGGCAGTGGCCGATTATTTGTTTTGCTTTGACGCATTATTTGATGTGGTCGATTATTTTGTGGTCAATGTCAGTTCTCCAAATACCCCGAACCTCAGAGACCTTCAAGAAAAAGAACCCTTGACTCAGTTATTAAATACGCTTCAAAATCACAACAATACCAAAGCGACCTCAAAACCTATTTTGCTCAAGATCGCTCCGGATTTAACTCAAGGACAACTCGATGATATTATTCAAATTGTCGCGGAAACGAAAATCGCTGGAGTTATTGCCACGAATACGACATTGAGTCGTGAAGGCCTGAGTCATTCTAATAAGACGCAGACCGGAGGATTGAGTGGAAAACCATTGACAAATCGTGCGACAGAAGTTATTGCTTACCTCCATCAAAAGAGTTCAGGGGCGTTCCCGATAATCGGTGTCGGCGGGATTCACTCTGCTCAAGATGCGCTCGATAAATTGCAGGCAGGGGCCTCTTTAGTCCAATTATACACAGGTTTTGTTTACGAAGGCCCAGGATTAATTAAAAAAATCAATCAAGCAATTTTGAACCAAAAATAAAAGGACCATGTTGCTGACCTTTGCCTTGGCGTGTTTTATTTTGGCCATTACACCAGGTCCTGACAATATGTTTGTCGCCACTCAGTCTATTGCCTATGGCGCACGCACAGGATGGATGATCACCTTGGGTCTGCTTAGTGGGTGCGTGTTGCACACCAGTCTTTTAGCCTTTGGCTTTGTTGCTGTAATAGAGCAGTGGCCTGAGCTCATTACCGTGATTAAGGTTTGTGGTGGAGGCTATTTAATTTATTTGGCATGGACCATCGTCCGTTCTTCTATCGATTCAGAACAAGGCGTAATGCAAGGGCAGACCATGAGTTGGTGGTATCGAAAAGGGGTCATTCTCAATGCGTCAAATCCCAAGGTATTTTTATTTTTTATCTCCTTATTTCCGGCTTTTCTTTGGGACGAAACGCTGTCAAAATCGATTCAGTTTTTTGTGTTAGGCGGAATTTTTATTGCGGTCTCTGCGCTAGTGTTTGGCCTTATCGCTTTGTTCGCTGAGCGTTTTTCTATTCTGCGCCATTGGTTGGCCCATCACCCGAATACATTCAAGATAATTCAGGCCAGTATTTTTGCCTTACTGGGAATTTATGTCTTGTGGCCATAGCGGGCTTTTTTCCTGTTAAAATCTAAATGTATCGCAGGGCTATTTTGTATCTTTAAACATGTCTTCGGTCAAAATAATCGAGTGTCCCCGGGATGCCATGCAAGGCATCAAAACCGGTATTCCTACGGAGCTTAAGGTGGCTTATCTTCAGGCCCTTTTAAGTTGTGGTTTTGATACGCTTGATTTCGGAAGTTTTGTCTCTCCTCGGGCCATTCCTCAAATGGCCGATACGGCAGCGGTTTTGACGGGTTTAGATCTGAGTGAGACAAAAACAAAATTACTGGCCATTGTGGCCAATCTCAGAGGCGCTGAAGCTGCTTTAGACTACGAGGCTATTGAATTTATTGGTTATCCTTTTTCGATTTCAGAGAATTTTCAAATGCGTAACACCCATAAAACTATTGATGAGTCGATGAGCGTTTTATCCGATATTTTATCCTTGGCTGATCATTATGGGGTGAACGTCGTGACCTACCTATCTATGGGATTTGGCAATCCGTATGGAGACCCATGGAGCCCCGAAATTGTGGCCCAATGGACTGAAACTTTGGCGGGTATGGGCTGTAAAATTATTTCCTTGAGCGATACTGTCGGGGCGGCAAGCCCTGAAGTTATTTCAGAACTATTTAATGGGGTCATACCCCAATTCCCTGAAGTCGAATTTGGCGCTCATCTGCACACCGCACCGCACTCCTGGCGAGAAAAGGTTCATGCGGCTTATGCCGCAGGATGTCGACGATTTGATGGCGCAATTCAAGGATTTGGCGGTTGCCCAATGGCAAAA
>DDCS01000063.1 GCA_002335345.1 Flavobacteriaceae bacterium UBA2000
AACTTCTTGCAAAAATAAATCCGACTTTAATAATTCGGCGACACTACTTGTTCTCATTGTTGAAAATTGATTTTTGATATTATCTTATAAATGAAGCGACAAAGATACTTTTTTGAAGTAAAATGACCAATCAATATGGCTTGATTCCTTATAGAATCTTAATACTTACTCTTTTTCTTGCTCTTCTTGCGGTATAATTTTGATAGATGGTTCTTTAAATACCTTTTTGTTGGCGATTTTATCTTCAAAAGTTAATAGCAAAGAAGGTAACAAAAGTAGGTTAGAAACCATCGCAAATAATAGCGTAATAGAAACTAAACCTCCCAGGGCAATGGTGCCTCCAAAACTAGATACTGTAAAGACTAAAAATCCAAAGAAAAGAACAATAGAGGTATAAAACATACTCACACCAGTTTCTCTTAAGGCCAAGAAAACGGATTTTTTAATTTTCCAGCCATGGGCGATGAGTTCTTGACGGTACTTGGCCAAAAAGTGAATGGTATCGTCTACTGAAATCCCAAAAGCAATACTGAAGACTAAGATGGTAGAAGGTTTAATATCTACACCGAGAAATCCCATAAGCCCAGCCGTGATGAGCAAGGGCAAAATGTTCGGAATTAAAGAGATAAGGATCATTTTTAAGTTACGAAACATCCACGCCATAAATAAGGCAATCAGAAAAATGGCCAATGACAAAGACAACAATAAATTGTTGACCAGATACTTAGTGCCTTTCTCAAAAATAAAGGCTTTTCCTGTGATCGAGATACTGTAACGATCCTCCGGGAATATTTTGGTAATTTCCTGGCGCAAATCCTCTTCAATCCGCTCAAATCGTTCGAGTTTCGTGTCTTTTAAAAATGCCGTAATTCGCGCATATTGCCCCGTAGTGTCTACGTAACTCGAAAGGAGGTTCGTGTTTTCTGCACCGCTTTGGGCATAGGAGAGGATAAAGGAACGCTCTTGGTTATTGGGGAGTTGAAAATATTCAGGATTGTTGTTGTAATAGGCCTGTTTGGAATACTTGACTAAGTTGACAATTGAAATGGGTTGTGAGAGTTCAGGAATATCATTGATGACCTGTTGCAAGGATTCCATGCGCTTTAGCGTCGCTAAATTCATCACTCCTTTCTTGCGTTTGGTATCCACTAAAATTTCAAGGGGCATGATCCCCTCGTATTCCTTTTCAAAAAACTTTATGTCTTTGTAAAAGCCCATGCTTTTGGGCATATCGTCGATTAAACTGCCTGAGAGTTTAATTTGAAACATACCGATAATACTCATGCAGAGCATAATGATCGAGAGCGCATAAATGGCGATTCTGTGTTCGCGAACCATAAGCTCCATCCAATCGACAAAACGACCGATCCATCGTTTATTCAAGTGTTTGAGATGCTTGTACTTTGGCACTGCCATAAAGCTGTAAATAATCGGAATGATAAAAAGCGATAACAGAAATATGGCAATAATATTAATCGAGGCAACAATACCAAATTCTTTGAGCAATTTACTGTTGGTCAAAATAAAGGTTCCAAAGCCAGAGGCAGTGGTGAGATTGGTCATCAGGGTGGCGTTTCCCACTTTACTGATCACCCTTTGTAAGGATTTGGCCTGGTTGCCGTGCCGTTTAATTTCTTGTTGGTATTTGTTGATCAAAAAGATACAATTGGGAATGCCAATAACAATAATTAGCGGTGGAATAAGCGCCGTTAATACCGTGATTTCATAATGCATCAATCCCAAGAAACCAAAAGACCACATTACCCCGATTAAAACGGTCACCAGCGAAATAAAAGTCGCGCGATAGGAGCGGAAGAAAAAGAAAAAGATTAGCGAGGTAATGAGCATGGCCGCCCCGATAAACAAACTGATCTCATCGACGATATTTTTTGAATTGAGGGTTCTGATATACGGCATTCCCGAGGTGTGCACCTCGATACTCGTTTGCGCTTCAAAGGCCTCGATTTTTGGGATCAAATCACTGAGAATAAAATCCCTACGGGCAAAGGTGTTGACGATACTTTTGTCCAGATATAAGGCCGTCCGTACAGAGTTTTTCGCGGGATTGTAAATAAGCCCCTCATAGAACGGTAATTTATTGAAAAGTTCATGCTTATAGCGCGCTATGGTATTTGGGGTAAATAGAGTATCGTCGATAAATGGGACGAGCTCAAATTCCTGCACATCTTTTCTTTTTTGTAATTTTTTTAAATCCCCAACCGATAGGCTTAGTTCGACCTCATCAAACGCCTGAAGTTCTTGGGAAAGTTTCATCCAAGCATTAAAGTTCTCCGGGGTAAAAAGGGTACTGTCTTTAACCCCTAAAACAATGAGGTTTCCTTCTTCGCCAAAAATATCCAAGAACTCATTGTACTCCAGATTATAGGGATGATCATCGGGTAATAAATTCGCTTCGGTGTAGGTAAAGCGCATGTGTTGCCACTGAGAGGCCATGAAAATGGTCACCAGAACAATTGCCGAGAGTATCCCAATACGATTGCGTAGTATAAAACGGGCTACCGCACTCCAAAATCCTATGCTAAAGAGTTTTTCCAATGGCTCAGTTTAACGTGCGCAAAGGTATAAAAATCAAACCCATTGGCCTTGAGCGAGGCAGCGTTAAATTTTTGAGAAAAAACTAAGGGCGGCCCGCAGGGCCGCCCTTAGTTTTAGGGGATTATTTTTATTTTAGTTTGTTGCTTTGATCAGGGACTTTGCTTAATCGCCAAGCGCTGAACAGTTTGTCAGCCTTGAGGCTTTATTCATTTACGATAATGAACTCAGATCGACGGTTTTTCTCGTGATCTTCTTCAGTACAGTTATCGCCGCAATTCACCACAGGTTGATCTTCACCAAAGCCTTGTCCGCTGATACGAGAAGCATCGATACCTTGGTCAATCACGTATTGAACCGTAGCTTGTGCACGACGATCAGAAAGCGCTCGGTTGTAATCAGCGTTCCCTTGGGTATCTGAGTGACTTTCTACGCGTACCACGAGTTTAGGGTATTTATTCATGATTTCGACCAAGCGATCGAGTTCAAAGGCTGCTTGAGGTTTGATATCGCTTTTGTTGTAATCAAATAAAATAGTTTCAAGCTCGATTTTATCGTCAACAATTATGGCCTCAACAGGCTTTAATTTTAAGGTCTTGTTCATACTTCCGTTGCCACTTGCAGGCACATCGATCGTGGTGGGCTCAAATCCGGCGTACTGTGCAGAAACAGTAAGGGGCGTATTGCAAGCGCCCATAAGTTGGCCTGTTCCCGATTCTGATGTTTGAATGGTGCTCAAGCGCTCAGAGCTGCCGTCTCCTAAACTCACCCGTGCGCCAAATAGAGGTTCATCGGTATAAGCATTGACGACCAATACATCAATGGTCACATCACAAGGCGGTACTTTTGGCGTTACTTGGTAAATGTCGTCCATTCCTTTTCCTCCTTCGCGATTTGAGGACACAAAACCTGATTTAGTTTCTGGATTATAAATGAAGGCAAAATCATCACCAGCACTGTTGGCACCATTACCTAGGTTTTGTACCGTTCCAAATCCATCATTTTGTGCGTCGGCTTTGAACACATCAAGTCCGCCTAGACCCATATGGCCATTACTGGCAAAATAAAGGGTTCCGTTACTGTCTAATGAAGGGAATAGTTCTTTGCCCCCAGTGTTGATACCACTACCTAAGTTTTCAGGAGTGCCAAAACTTCCATCTTCGTTAATGGATACTTGATACAGGTCTGAAGCGCCGAAGCCACCAGGCATGTCACTTACAAAATAAAGTGTTTTACCGTCTGGACTTAGTGCAGGATGCCCTACAGAGTATTCCGAATTATTAAAGGGCACTGGATAGACGCCTTTCCAACCACCATTGACAAGTTCAGAATAATACAAATTAATTTGATTTACCCCATTTTCATCTTTGACGTACTTACCGTCTAAATAGTCATTGCGATCAAAATACAAACGCTTACCATCTGCGGATAGCGCCACGCCCCCTTCATGATATTTGGTGTTGACATCCCCTTCTAAGATTTTGGCATTTTTAATGGTATTGCCAACAAGTTCTGCTTTGTAAACATCTAAAAATGGCTGATCATCCCAATGATATTTTTTGCGTGAAGTATTGCGTGATGAGGTGAAATAAAAATCTTTTCCGGCCAAAGTCCCGCCAAATTCAGAAAATTCGGTGTTGATGTCGCTCATATTTTTGGCATCAAAAGCAGGGAAGGCTTGGAGCATTTCAGCGATAGCCATTGGATTGTCTAAAAAGGCTTTTGCCCGCGAATCCTCCGGTTTTTCAGCGGCAAATTTATTCATATACATATCGTGCTCACTGAGGTTACCACTGGCTTTAAGGACCTGAGCATAGGTGTAGAACACCTCAGGGTTTACTTTTCGGCCTTTGACCACCCGCTTAAAATAGGTTGCCGCACCCTTCAAATCATTAATTTGATAATAACAATAGCCGAGTTGTTCAAAAACGTAACGACTGCCTTTGCCGCGCTTTAACAATTTCAGGTAGGCCTCTGTAGCATCAGCATAAGCCATACCCTGATAGAGTTCATCCGCCTTTTTAGTGTCTTTATCTTGTGCTGACCCGATAACAAAGGTCAAACAAAGGAGTAGAGTGATAATATTTTTCATTTTAATGGAATTAAAATTTAGCATTAGAAGTAGCGCGGAGAACGCAGTGTTTTTGGATTAGAGATCAGGTCAAAAGTAATCACCACTTCGTGTGAGGCTGAAGCGACTGCACTGAGTTCACTCATCACGTGGTCATAAGCATATCCGATGCGCAAAAAGGGCGCCACTTGAAAGCCTAAGAGTCCGCTAAATGAATCTTCCGTTCTGTAAGAGGTTCCGATTTCAAACTTCTCAAGGAATAAAGCGTTGAGGTTCAAATCAATTGAGGTTGGTGCCCCAAACGCGGATTTTATCATCGTAGAAGGTTTCAACTTAATATTATCGTTGACTTGAAATACATAACCGGCGGTCACAAAGTAGTGATTGACTTCGCTTCCGTATTGTAGTCCATTTTCATCAAGATGTACGCTATTGAGCATATTCGGCACCGATAAGCCAAAGTAATAGTTGTCGCTGTAAAGAAACGCTCCAGCCCCTACATTGGGATAGGTATTGTTGATGTCTACCGCAAAAAATGGATCATTCGGGTCTTGAATTTCAAGACTGGTGAGGCCCACATCATGAAATGTTGCTCCAGCTTTAATCCCCAGTGCCAATTTCAGTTGCTCACTCATTTGAAGCGTGTAAGAGAAATCGACCATGACATTGGTCTCTTTTACCGGTCCTAATTCATCTTTTATGGCGGAGAGACCTAAGCCTACTTTATCATTCACTGGAGCATGGCCAGAAAGGGTAAAGGTAGTAGGGGCTCCCTCAAGACCAGACCATTGTTGGCGAAATAGAGTCGTTACTGACAAGGATTCTTTCAGTCCTGCGTATGCCGGATTCACCACGTTCATGTTGTACATGTATTGGGTGTACTGCGGATCTTGCTGAGCGGAAGCGGTCAGACTGATCAGGAGTATTGCGATGGCTAATTTTTTCATTATGCTTGGTAGTTATTTCTGATTGAGTTTGATTAGTTGGCGGTTTGATTTACATAAACCCAGCCGGTGACCACTTCTCCGTATTCGTCATTCGGTTCGGTAAATTTGATCACATAGTAGTAGGTTCCGGTAATTAGATCACTTCCATCTTGGTCCACACCACAGAATTCGTTGACATAATTATCTTGACTAAAGACATTCGTGCCATATCGGTTGTAGATATCGATGCTAAAAGCACCAAATCTATCGGCGATGAATTCTAAATCAAAACAGTCGTTTAGGTCATCCCCGTTTGGAGAAATCCCCTGAGGGATAACACAATTAAACTGTGTAACGGTAATGCTTTTACTGTTGCTACAATCGCCTTCTGAAAGGGTTACCGTAAATGTACGTGGGTCGTTACTTGAAGTTTGCGTGCCCCAATCGATAATATAGTTAGGCCCTGTTCCGACCAATTCTCCATTTTCTCTCCATTGGAAACTACCTACATTACTGTTTGTGGCAGCGACCAGGGTTTGTTTTAATGAACCCGCATCAGGCAGACATTCTTCTGTTAATGCTAAATCGAGCTCAGGCCCAACGAGAACACTTTGTTCTCCAGCGCAATCCCCGACACTCACAATTACCGTATAGGTCCCTGCGGTTGTTGGATTGTACGTAGCCTGGTCGGCCCCTGCGATTTGCTCGCCGTCGAGCAGCCAAACAAAGCTGACATCGTCTAAAGCGTAATTATCTGGGGTGGCATCCAAAATGGTATCTGGTCCGGCACAAGTGTCTCCCCCTAAGTCGAACATTGGTTGCTCATAGCGCACGGCGACAAAACCAATGGTGGTGGCATCACAAGGCTCTAAAGCAACGGTCACTGAATACCCTCCAGCGGCCATAGGGGTATACATAGGGTTGGTGCTCACTACGTTGCCCTGAGCATCCGCCCAAGTATAGGACACAAAATTTAAATCAATATTTGGATTCTGAGGCGTAGCATCTAACTCTGGGAAGGGGTCTCCCTCACAAACGCTGACCACAGAAGGAATGTTGATGTCGAAATTAACCGCAGGATTCACGATTAAATCAAAATCCACAACAGCAAAACACAGAGGCTCCAAGGCTTTTTCAACGCGCACAAACACGGTCTCTGGATTTGACGTATTGGTATAGGCGTTCGGGAAAGCAATGGCATTCAAATTAACCTCTGCCTCCAACTGACTGAGGTGGAAACTGATGTTAAAGTTGTTTGGAGATTGACCATTTAACATCTCTGGAATAACTGAGGTCAAATCAAATACGCCTTGACCACTTCCAGTGGTGTCACAAGTCCCAAGGTCTGCAGGGGTAACAATCTCTGGCGTACTATTCAAGTAAGACAACGAAATGTCATCGATCGCCAGATCATTACCACATCCTCCCGGAGCGTTATTGATCAAGACTAGTTGAATATCACTATTGGCTCCAGTATTGAAAGAAATAAAGAACTCTTGCCAATCAGGGTCTGGACCATTCGGGATATCTCCGGTTACGGTTTCTTCTAAAATATTGCCCATCATATCTTCGATGCGGAAACGCACATTCGATGGCACACTATTCCCGCCACAAATACCACTGTCCGTATCATAAACTGTTGTAATCCATGCACTGAAGGAATAATCTGTAGTCGGATTTAAGGAAATAGTACGTCTGTAAAATTCGCCTACAGGGATGTCCGCATTGACAAATAACATTCTTCCGTTTGTATCGCCTTCTGTATGGTCTTCCATACTCGGGTGCCATCCTGTGTTAAAGCCTGCAGAGGTATTGCTTATGGCATATTCACCATCTTCAATTTGACCTCCTGTATAGCAGGTATAGGTCGTAGTTGCCCCATTTAAATTACAGGATAATCCGGTGCCTGTACCGAAGGTCTCTTGGAAGTCGATATCCTCACATTGAGGCTCAATGGTACATGGGCTGGTCAAAAATACCACTTCGACACTCTCGATGACAGTACAGCCATTTCCTTCGATCTCAACAGTGTAGACTCCCGAAGTGGTTACCGCAAGACTCTGAGAGGTGGCTCCAGTATTCCAAAGGAAAGTCACGTCACCAGCAGAAATTCCGTCTAGTTCAGCAAATAGGGTTACAGTTGGGGTGTCGCAAACCACCTGATCCGGACCGAGATCTGCAGTAAACCCGGCGTTTGAGGAAGGGGTTACAACCACATCATCTGTGATGGTTTCTGTTGTCCCGCCCGGGGTTTCAAAGATCGAAACCGCGGTGAAAGTTGTTTCTACCTGAGGACATACCGTAATGGCTAGGTCCGTGCCAATAACCGCACCTGTATCATCGCGCCACTCAAAACTAAAGCTTGTGCTTGGCGCGCCATCCGGAACAAATCTCCAAGTTTCATTTGTCGCTTCCCAGAAACCAGTGTTGCGTGTTAGGGGCACACTGTATTCATTAAAGTTATTACCAACAAGCCCTACGGCTGCAAGCCCATCATTCCAATCAGGACATGCTGGCTTGTCAATGAGGTTTACGTCGATCACATTAAGTGATTCGTACAATAAAATTTGTTGGGTCGTAAAAAATCCTGTACAACTGCTGCCGAAATGAGGCATTTCGAACACGTTCATCACAAAAATACGGTACGGCGCATCACCTGTAATGTAATAATTCATTCTCGATGGATCGGGATCAATCGCAGGATTCAGATCATGAAACGCTCCGTAAATAGTATTCAGCGGAAAATTCGGTTCAGTATTAGGGATTTGATCTGCAGGATCCATTGACCATCCGTTATATTGATCGGCCAGCGATAAGTCAAAGCTAATTTGACCATTGGCCCCCATGACCAGTTGACTGTAGGTGTTACCAAAATATTCAAAATCAAAGCCCATTGGAATCGGGAAACTCCAACGATCATCAATGAGGAGGTTTGTAGGGGTTCCCCCGGTAAGTGGCGGTAAGTCACAAAATGGCCCTTGAATTTGATAAGAGGTCGTTCCGCGACCAGGGACCGCCAATAATTCGGCCTCTAGGTCAACACAGGGGCCAGAACACTCTGTAGACACATCGTCTCCCGCATCGAGTAACGAACAAGTTCCCTCATCAATACAGAAAAAAGTCAGAGAAGGACTTTCTAAAACACAGTTAGGGTCACTGTCATTGGCCACTGTTAAAATAACATTAGTTAAAGAGGCATATGGACCAAACAAGTAGGTTCCTAAGGCCGTTATCGTTTGCCCAGGACTTCCTTGGTTATCTGTAACTAAATAGGACAACCCTGTTCCTAAATCAGTAAAGTCTGCTGAAACAAAAAACTGGTTGTTTGTTTCACAGTCGCCTACAGTATCAAATAACACCGTAGGATTGGTACAAGTGCTGCAGTATACATCAAAATCCCAAGGGGTAAATCCACTACTTTGGCAGCTGATGCTCCCATCTGATTGGATGATTACGGTCAGGCTATCTCCAGAGGAAGTATAGGTAAGTCCGGTCAGATCACCGCCGTTTCCATAGGGCGTTGCCGCGTTTAAGTCTGTGACGCCATCAGAGTCTAAAACAATGACTTCGTCAAAACTTGATTCAACTTGACCGGCATTAAAATAGATAATCAGCGGTAAACCTGTATTGCTTTGAAATGCAAATTGAGTGTTGTCATTGTTTCCATAGCAATAGGTCGTATTCACGGGACCTGCAGAGCAATCCACATTTTGGGCCTGGGTGAATAAGCTCGCTGACCAAATTAAGGCTAATGCCATTAGGGATTTCTTCCAACGAAGAGATGAAGATGTATTCATTGCGAATATGATTGGTAGTTATTGAGACTAAAGTAGGCATTTTTGTTAAAATATTTAAGATTTGATCTGCTCTTTTGTTTCGTACCTTTGGACAGCTTTTAGAGTTATGCTGGAAAAACAAGAAATACAATACGAAAAAGTCATATTGGTCGGGTTAATCACCAAAGATCAAGACGAGATAAAATCAGCCGAGTATTTGGATGAATTGGCCTTTTTGGCCTATACTGCTGGAGGCAAAGTGGCGCGCAGGTTTACCCAAAAACTTGACGTTCCCAATCCAAAGACTTTTATCGGCACGGGTAAGATGGAAGAAGTCAAAATATACATTGACGAGAATGAGGTAACCACGGCAATTTTTGATGATGAACTCAGCCCGGCCCAACAAAAGAATATTGAAAAGATTCTTCAAGTCAAAATTATTGATCGAACCAATCTCATCCTGGATATTTTCGCCCAACGGGCGACAACCTCCTATGCGAGAACGCAAGTCGAATTAGCCCAATATGAATATTTGTTGCCTCGACTGGCCGGGATGTGGACCCACTTGGAACGCCAAAGAGGAGGTATTGGTATGCGGGGTCCCGGTGAAACAGAGATTGAAACAGATCGACGTATCGTCCGTGACCGAATAGCGCTTTTGAAGAAAAAAATAAAATCGATTGATCGGCAGATGGGGGTTCAAAGGAGCAATCGAGGGGCTTTAGTCCGTGTTGCTTTAGTGGGCTATACCAATGTCGGCAAATCGACCTTGATGAACGTCATTAGTAAGAGTGAAGTTTTTGCCGAAAATAAATTATTTGCGACTCTTGACACTACAGTTCGTAAGGTTGTTATTGGAAATTTGCCTTTTTTACTGAGCGATACGGTTGGGTTTATTCGCAAATTGCCCACCCAACTCATCGAGTCTTTTAAAAGCACTTTGGATGAAGTTCGTGAAGCCGACCTGCTGTTACATGTCGTTGATATTGCCCATCCTTCTTTTGAAGACCACGTAAACTCCGTCAATCAGATTTTGGATGAAATCGACAGTAAGGATAAACCGACCCTAATGGTGTTTAACAAGATTGATGCCTATACTCCTGAACCATGGGATCCAGAGGATTTGACTCAGGAAAAAACGGCGCAACACAACAGTATTGAGGAGTGGAAGAACACCTGGATGGCAAGAACTAATGGGGACGCCCTCTTTATTTCAGCTTTGGAAAAAGACAATCTTTCTGAGTTTAGAAAAGTCGTCTATGACAAGGTGCGCGAGATCCACATTACGCGATTCCCGTATAACAACTTTCTCTATCCTGAAGAATTCAACGAGTAGGCCGATACCTTGTCTCGACAAAGGACAATTGGGGATCGGTGCCCACCTTATTTTAGTGTATAAGTAATTCCGACACCCAAAGCTTGACGAATTTGAAAGCCTTGAACGGCATTA
>DDCS01000059.1 GCA_002335345.1 Flavobacteriaceae bacterium UBA2000
TGAGAGTAATTCTTTTTATTCTCAGCAGAAAAAAAGATTTTCAGGGATAAATGTGGAACACAAATTCAATGAGAATTTTATTTTAGGTGGAACTTTGATGAATTTAAGTGAAAGATCCATCAGTCAAAAAGCTAATTATGGTGTTGAACCCGTAAACAATACTATGATTGGTATTAATGGTGTTTTCTCAACCGAAGTCCCATTTTTAACAAGAATAGCAAATAAATTACCTAATATCAAAACAAATGCCCCTTCATTTATTTCATTTAAAGGGGAGGTGGCATACTTACACGCAGGAAAACCAAAAAATTCTGGCTATGAAGACAGTGCAACTGTTTATGTCGATGACTTTGAGGGGGCAGAAACCAATATAGATTTAAAAGATAATATGTCTTGGAAACTATCAAGTGTTCCCTTAAATGTTAGTGGTTCAGAATTTGGTATAGATGATCTCAAATTAGGCTACCATAGAGCTAAACTGTCTTGGTATAATATTGATCCAGTTTTCTATTCCAGACAAAGACCCTCAGATATTGATGATGACGAATTATCTAAAAACGAAACAAGAAGAATATTTATTGATGAAATTTTTCCTCAGCAAGATTTGACAGAAGGTCAATCAAGAGTTCAAAATACTTTTGATTTACATTATGTTCCAAGTGAAAAAGGACCTTACAACAATAATGAAAACAGTTCATTTATTAATAATGTTACTAAAAACTGGGGAGGTATTACAAGAAAAATAAATGGAACGAATTTTGAACAATCTAACGTTGAATTCATTCAATTTTGGCTTTTAGATACATTCGAAGAAAACTCGTCAAAAGATAACAATCTTGGTAATCTAATTTTTAATCTTGGTAGTATCTCTGAAGATATTTTAAAAGATGGGAAAAAGCTTTACGAAAATGGGTTGCCAACCAATAACTCTCAACAGATTGTTAACAATTCAAACTGGGGAATATCTCCAGCCACTCAATCATTAATATACTCTTTTGATTCAGACGCTAATAACAGAAAATTACAAGATTTAGGATATGATGGCTTAAATGACGAGGACGAACTAGCTAAATATTTTAATGGGCTTAATACTGATCCAGCAGGAGATAATTATGAATATTATTTAAATGCAAGAGGAGGTATTTTAAATAGATATAAGAATTATAATGGAACTCAGGGTAATTCACCAGTTTCTACTAGTGAAAACAGTAGGGGATCAACTACGATTCCAGATACAGAGGATGTAAATCAAGATAATACAATGAACACTATTGACAGTTATTTTGAGTATAGGATTCCAATTAAGAAAAATATGAATGTTGGAAACCATCCTTTTATTAGCGATGTAAGAGATAACGTAAAGGTGGAATTGCCTAATGGGCAAACTAAAATTACTAGGTGGATCCAGTTTAAAGTTCCAGTTTTTAAACAATTTTATAACAGTAGTAATTACAATTCCTATTTTAATGCTGTAAATGGTATTGATAATTTAAGGTCAATTCAATTTATGAGGATATTACTTAAAGATTTTTCTGACCCTGTAACCATAAGGTTTGGAACTTTAGATTTAGTGAGAACAGACTGGAAAAGATATTCTAAAAATTTAAATAGCGAAAACATTAATTATCCAAATACAACTTTTGATATTAGTTCAGTAAATATTTTAGAAAATGAAAATAGAGTCCCCGTCAATTATATATTACCACCAGGAGTGCAAAGAGAAGAAATAAGTTCAAATAATTCTATTATTAGACAAAATGAACAATCAATGTCAATTAAAGTAGTAGACCTTCAGCCTAAAGATTCAAGAGCTGTTTATAAAAATTTAGATTTTGACATGAGACAGTATAAAAAGTTAAAGATGTTTATTCATGCGGAATCAATCGAAGGAGAACCAAAGCTGCCTGGTGAAGGTTCTTCGGAAAACTTTGATAAAAGGCTAGTTGGATTTATTCGTTTGGGTTCAGATTTTACTGATAATTATTATCAAATAGAGGTTCCTTTAAAACCTACTGCTTATTCTCAAGCATCATCAAATAGGTTTTCATCTGATCAAGTTTGGATACCAGAGTCTAATTCAATTGATTTTCCTTTAGAAATATTAACAAAATTAAAAGCTCTTTCAATTACTGGAAAATCTAATTTATCCCAAGCTTTATATTTTAACGAAAATCTTGAAGTTATAGATGAATTTTCTTTGATTTCAGGTTTGCCTGGTGATAAAAAATACAAATTTTCTATCAAAGGAAATCCATCCACTGGTTCAATTAAAACATTAATGATCGGAGTTAAAAATCCTTCAACTCAAAATGGAGATGTAATTTCTGGAGAAGTCTGGTTTAATGAGCTGAGACTTTCAGAAATTGACGGTAAGGGTGGTTGGGCAGCTTTAGGTTCTTTGGAAACTAATTTAGCGGATGTTGCTAATGTTTCAGTTTTTGGGAAAATTTCAACTGTGGGATTTGGGTCAATTGACAAAACACCTAATCAAAGAAGTCGAGAAGATTACAAACAATTTGGATTTATTGGAAGTGCTAATTTTGGAAAATTTCTTCCCCAAAAATGGGGAATTCAAATTCCATTATCATACAGTATTAACCAGCAAGTAACGACCCCGGAATATGACCCTTTTTATCAAGATATTAAGTTAAAAGATAGATTGAGTTCTGCTCAAAGAAAAAGTCAAAGAGATTCAATTCGAGAACAAGCGATTTCATTTAAACAAGCCAAGAGCATAAGCTTAATTGGATTGAAGAAAAACAGATCAGAAGATCAAAAAGAAAGAATATATGACATTGAAAATTTTGATTTTTCTTATAGTTATAATCAAGAAATTGAGCATGATTATGAAATTGAAAATCTAACTAAAAAAACTGCTAGAGCTGGAGTACAATATGCTTTTAGCATGGAACCACTTGTAATATCTCCATTTAAATCAATCGTTTTTATTAATGAAAAAAAATATTTAGATTGGTTGACAGAGTTCAATATTAATCCCTTATTGTCTAGTATTTCTTTTAATACTAATATTAATAGAACTTTTAATAGCCAACGTTTTAGAGAGGTATATTTGGAGGGTGCTGATGCCTCAAAACAAATTTCATTGCCTGAAATTCAACAAAGAAATTTTCTGTTTGATTGGGATTTAAGTTTAAGTCAAAATTTGACTAATTCCCTTCGTTTAGATTTTTCTGCATCAAATAATAGAATCGTAAAAAATTATTATAAAAATGACTCTCAAGGAAATGAAGTGGTAGATAATGAATTTGAAATATGGGATGGTTTTTGGAATACAGGTGAAAGTATTTCTCATAATCAGTCATTTCAATTAAGCTATGAACTTCCTTTTCAATTATTCCCTTTCGTCAATTTCATCTCAAGTAATTATAATTATTCTGGTGATTTTAATTGGGAAAGAGGTTCAGATGCTATGGCTCAAGTTGAAGATGATTTAGGAAATACACTTGGTAGGGTAAATACCATTCAAAATGCCAACACTCAATCAATTAACACTTCATTTAATATGTCTAAATTTTATAGAAATATTGGACTGGAAAAAAAGAAAAAACCCAAAAAAACCACTGAAAAAATTATAAATTCACTGGTTGATTTAGCCACTAGTCTTTCTAGACTTAAGTTAAACTATTCCGAGAATAATGGTCAAGTTTTACCTGGTTACACACAATCAATAGGGTTTTTTGGAACCTCTAAACCTTCACTAGCTTTTGTTTTTGGCAGTCAGTCCGATATAAGATATGAATCTGCTAAAAGAGGTTGGTTGACAAATTTCCCAAGTTTTAACGAACAGTATACTCAAGTTCATAATACAAAATTTGATTTAGTAGCAGAAATAAGTTTAGTAAAAGATTTGAAAATTGATATAAATGCTAATAGAACTTATTCAAAAAACTTTTCAGAAAATTTTAAAATAGTTAACAATGAGTATAACGCTTTAAATCCAAATATTTCAGGAAATTTTGCTATTTCTTCAGTTTTAATTAAAACATCATTTAAAAGTAGTAATCAATATAAGTCTCAAACTTTTCAAGATTTCCAAAATAATAGACTTATAATTGCTAGAAGATTGGCAGCTATTAACGGCAACTCAAGTGGAGGAATTGATGAAGATGGTTTTCCTGTTGGATATGGAAAAAATAATCAATCTGTTTTAATTCCTGCATTTATTTCTGCTTATTCTGGAAGAGATCCAAACGATATCTATCTAGATGCAGTTAGAAAAATACCTTTACCAAATTGGTCTGTTCAATACACTGGTTTAATATCTTTAGATTTTTTCAAGCAGAGATTTAAAAGGTTTAGTTTAGGACATTCCTATAGATCTAGCTATACTTTAAATAATTTTAAATCAAATTTAGATTTCGATTCATCTAATAATCAATTAAAAGATGTGTCAGGAAATTTTCTAAATGAAATATTATATTCAAATATAAATCTAGTAGAACAATTTAATCCTTTGTTGAAATTAGATATGGAATTTAAAAATTCATTGAGAATGGTTATGGAATTAAAAAAAGATAGGGCTCTGTCTCTGAGTCTTGATAATAATTTGTTAACAGAAGTTTCTGGGATGGATTATTCTATAGGCCTAGGATATAGAATTAAAGATCTTAGAATTGGTCAAGGCAGGAGTTCGTCTAAAGGAGATCTAAATATGAAAGCAGATTTAAGCATGCGGGATAATATTACAATAATTAGAAATTTAGAAATTATTGATAATAAAGTGACGGCAGGTCAATCAATTTGGTCCTTGAAATTTTCTGCAGATTATTCTTTAAGTAAAAGTTTTACAGCAGTATTTTTTTATGATCATTTATTTTCAGAATTTGCAATTTCTACAGCATTTCCACAGACAACTATAAGATCTGGTATGACACTTAGGTATAATTTTGGAGAATAAAAATTGTTATGAAAAAATATTTTTAAAACTTACATTTACAAAAATAAAAATTAAAAAATGGAAATTAAGCCAGAATTAAAATATACCAAAGACCATGAGTGGGTTAGAGTTGAAGAAAATATAGCTATTGTTGGGATTACTGATTATGCTCAAGGGGAACTGGGGGACATAGTTTATGTAGAGATAGAAGCTTTGGGTGAAGACCTGAAAAAAGAGGAGATTTTTGGATCTGTTGAAGCTGTAAAAACTGTTTCAGATTTGTTTCTACCAATTTCAGGAACTGTCACTGAAGTTAATGAAGGTTTAGAAGATAATCCGGAATTAATTAATGAAGACCCTTACAATAAAGGATGGATTATTAAAATGAAAATTCAAAATCCAGCTGAGTTAGAGGAACTCTTAGACTCTGAATCATACAAAGAGCTTATTGGTGCGTAAAAATGTAATAAAAAAAGTTACAATACTCTACACCCTATTAATTGTAATAATATCATTAATTCCAATCCCTCAGATCACTTTTCCCGAAACGAGTCTTTTTCAATGGGATAAATTTTTTCATATCCTTGTGTACTTAGTTATGTCAATGATGTGGATTACAAATGGATTTTTAAATACTAAAAAATTCAAATGGTTTTATTTGTTCAATGTATTTTTTTTAGGACTTTTAATAGAATTTTTTCAATACATACTTCCAACAGGAAGATATTTTGAAATTGTAGATATTACAGCAAATGGATTAGGAATTTTATTAGGATTTTTAATAAGTTACTCTTATTTACTGAAAAATAAACACTTATAGCTTTCATTTTAAAAAAAAAAAATTATTTTAGCTTTAAGTATTTAAACAAATTATGCAAAGAAAAAAAAATCCACAGGCTGATTTAAGGAAATATAGCGGATTAATGTTCGTTCTTGGCTTATGTATAGTTCTTTTAATATCCTGGCAGGCTATTGAATATAAATCGTACGAGAAACAATACGATCTAGAATCTTTAAATATAGATGACGATGACGATGAGGAAATTCCAATTACTGAACAGCTTAAAACTCCACCACCACCACCACCACCACCAGCTCCAGAAATAATTGAGATTGTTGAGGATGAGGAAGAAATTGAAGAAACTATTATTGAATCTACAGAAACGGACCAAGAAGAAGTTGTTGAGGAAGTTGAGGTAATGGAGGAGGAACTGGATATTGACGTACCATTTGCAATTATTGAAGATGTACCGTTATATCCTGGTTGTGAGAATGTTCCTAAATCTCAAAGACGAAAGTGCTTTCAAGAAAAAATCCAAAAACATATTTATAACGAATTTAGGTACCCAGAAATCGCTCAAGAAATGGGTATTCAAGGAAGAGTATTTGTTCAGTTTATGATTGGAAAGGACGGAACTATTAGTGGAATTAGAACTAGAGGTCCTGATAAAAATCTAGAAAAAGAAGCTAATAGAATTATTTCAAAATTACCTAGAATGACGCCTGGAAAGCAAAGAGGTAGACCTGTAAGGGTTCCTTTTAGTATTCCTGTAACTTTCAAGTTAAATTAGATAGGTCTGTAAGATCTTATAATGTCAATTAAATAATTGCTTTCTCTATTATTCTGTATTAACTTTGCGCCCTGTTAAATCTTTGGATATTAGTTCCAATTAAATAGATTTTTCGAATCAGCAATAAGTCCATTTATGTATTTAATTAATTTTAAAGACTTTTTTGAATTAACTAAAGCTAGGTTAGCAATTAGTGTTGTTTTTTCTTCTATAGCTGGATATTTGATTGCATCAGATTCTTACGATTTATATGTAATTTTTCAACTAATTATTGGAGGTTATTGCATGGTTGGAGCTTCAAATTCTTTTAATCAAATTATTGAAAAAGATTTGGATGCTTTAATGGACAGGACAAAAAATAGACCTATTCCAACTGGCAGAATCTCTGTTCCTAGAGCTTTTGTGATTTCTATATTTTTAACTCTTATTGGTATTGTAATTTTATATAAAATAAACCCTAAAACCGCCCTTTTTGGAGCCATATCCATTTTTATATACACTTGTTTGTATACTCCATTAAAGACCAAAACTCCTTTATCGGTTTTTGTTGGAGCTTTCCCTGGTGCGATTCCATTTATGCTTGGTTGGGTTGCAGCTACTAATAATTTTGGAATTGAAGCAGGTGCATTGTTTACTATTCAGTTTTTTTGGCAATTTCCTCACTTCTGGGCTATTGGTTGGTTTTTAGATGACGACTACAAAAAAGCGGGATTTCAGATGCTGCCTACTGGAAAACGAGACAAGGGAACGGCCGTTCAAATTGTTTTATACAGCATATGGACGGCGCTTACGGCTTTAATACCGGTGGCGCACAAGACCGGGGCACTTCAAATAAGTCTGTATTCTGGCTTTGTTGTTGCGCTGCTTGGGTTGTGGCTTATTTGGGCAGCATGGCGCTTGTATAAACAGCGAACCACTGCTGCAGCCAAAAAATTAATGTTGGTCAGCGTGGCCTATTTGACCTTGATTCAGATCATTTTTATCATCGATAAATTCCTTATACAATGAGCTTAAGTGAACAGACAGAATTAACACAGCAGAGAAAGGCCAAAAAAATGCTTCTTTGGTTTTCAATGATTTCATTGGCCATGAGTTTTGCGGGTCTCACCAGCGCTTATGTGGTGAGTAAAGAACGAGGGGATTGGTTGCAAGACTTGGCCTTGCCGTCAGCCTTCGGATGGAGTCTTATCGCCATATTGCTCAGCAGTGTGACTTTTGAGTGGGCCAAACGCTCCGTTAGGTTAGAGCAGCATCAACAGGCGATGAAGTTGCTATGGGTAACGTGGATTTTAGGGGTAGGATTTATGCTGCTTCAGTATCTCGGATTTAGTCAAATCTATAACGATTTTGGTTATGCCTTCACCGGGCCGACGAGCAGTATCGCCTACACGTTTATTTTTTTAATTGTGGTATTGCATTTATTCCACGTTCTTGCCGCCTTGATTTCATTGAGTGTGGTAATTTATAATCATTATAAACAGCGTTACACTTTAGGGAAAACCTTAGGGGTAGAACTGGCCGCACTTTTTTGGCACTTTGTTGATGGGCTCTGGCTTTACCTCTTTTTGTTTTTCTATTTCGTCAGATAAAAATAATGCCTATTTTTGCACTCTAAATACACCAATAATTTATGGAAGCTACCGTAGCCAAAACAGGTACCGAAGGAAAGACATGGGGTGGAGGAACTCAACCATTCAACGTGAGTTACGGAAAGATGATGATGTGGTTTTTCATCCTTTCAGATGCCTTGACATTCTCTGGATTCATTGCCTCTTATGGATTCTCTAGATTTAAATTTATTGATGCTTGGCCGATTGCGGATGAGGTATTTACCCACGTCCCCTTTTTACATGGGGTTCCGGCGCCGATGTATTATGTAGCCTTCATGACCTTGGTGCTTATTTTTTCTTCAGTAACCATGGTTTTAGCCGTTGATGCAGGTCACAAAATGCAGCAAAGTAAGGTGGCCTGGTATATGTTCTTTACGATAATCGGTGGAGGAATTTTCGTTGGATCACAGGCATGGGAATGGGCGACATTCATCAAAGGAGATTACGGTGCTGTGGAGACCAACGGCGGGCGTATTTTACAATTTTTAGATACAGAAGGGAATCGTGTGGCCTTAGCGGATTTTGCATCGCCAATTCCGACGGACCGCGTGACCCATGAACGCAAAAATGGCGTTTGGCACTATGCCGAACCGACCACCAGAACAACATACGATATTGCTGAAGTGCAAAAGGGATTTGTGGCCAATGAAAACCTATTGATTCGCACTCAATATCTGGACCAAGATGGTCATCCGATCGTCCTTTCCCGTGAAGCGTCGATTGAAAAATTAATGAATGATGGAAAATTCGTTGTGGAAGGAGCAAATTTGCGACACAATGAATACGGACACCCCCTATTTGCCGACTTCTTTTTCTTTATCACCGGATTTCACGGATTTCACGTTTTTTCAGGGGTAGTGATTAATGTTATTATCTTTTTCAATGTAATCATAGGCACTTATGAACGTCGTAAGAGCTATGAGATGGTTGAGAAAGTTGGACTCTACTGGCACTTTGTAGATTTGGTGTGGGTCTTTGTATTTACATTCTTTTATCTGGTTTAATTCTTTAGTACACCATGGGACACGAACATAAATTAGAGATTTTTAGAGGTTTAGTGAAGTTCAATTCGAACATCCAAAAGATTTGGGGTGTTTTTATTTTCCTTTGCTTGGTTACCGCTGTTGAGGTAGTACTCGGAATTGTGAAGCCAGAGTTTTTAGTGCATGGTCGCTTTTTAACCATGAAATATTTGAACTGGATCTTCATTATTTTAACGCTCGTTAAAGCCTATTATATTACATGGGACTTCATGCACATGCGCGATGAGAAAACTGGATTGCGTCGTGCAGTGGTTTGGACTTTCGTATTCTTGATTTGTTATTTAATCGCTATTTTATTGGTTGAGGCAGACTATATTTTTGAGATTTATAAAAACAACTTTATTAAATTCAATTTTTAAGTGGTGTCGCTCTGAATACAAGAAAAAATTAAGGCCCCTATATGGGGCCTTTTTTGTTGAATAAATTTCTGCAAAAGACCTCGGGGTTGTATTTTTGCATAAAACAATTATTATGGGCTTGAAGAAGTATTTAGTTCTTGGGATTTTATTCATTTTGCCCATTACGGTGTATTTGTTTTTTGCCAGTGGGGTCAATCAATTTGCAAAACTCCCCAAGTTGGGAGATCAAATGATCGTGCTGAGTGCCTTTGAAGATGAAAACGGAGCGGCGCTAACTACTGAAGGGAAAATTACAATTTTAGGATTTTTGGGGCAGAATGCCCTCGATCACAAGGCAGAAGTATTTAACCTGGCCCACAAAATCTATAAAAAGAATTATCAGTTCGAGGACTTTCAAATGTTATTTCTGACCACCAAAGATCAGGACTCTGCTGTCCTCTCCTTAAAGCAAGAATTTGCGCAGATTGCAGATCCGATAAATTTTAAAGTAGGATATGGAGATTTAGTCGAGATTGCACAAATCCATAATCTTTTAAACACGCCCTATGCTTTAGACGCTAACGGATCTTCGTCCTATGTTTATATCCTGGACAAGGATAGCCAACTCAGAGGTCGAGAAGAGAGCGACTATCAAGAATTCGGTGTGGGCTATAACGCAGCAAATTATGCCATCATCAATAATGAGATGAATGACGATATAAAGATCATTTTAGCAGAATATCGACTTGCGCTTAAGAAATACAAATCGTCTCGCAAAAAGTAGATATGAAAAAGCAAAACTATTCTTATATCGGGATAACGTTTGTGATTTTGGTTTTTGGGATTATGTTTATCCCAAAGATAATTTCACGGGTCAGAGGTGAGAAAATTGTCGATATGGACCGGCATAATTTAGAACATGCATCGTTTAAAAATGTTGATATGGCCACCATTGGTCCAGCGCCGAAATTCACACTCACCGACCAAAGAGGGGATTTATTTTCAAGTGAAGATCTAGAGGGTCAAATCTATGTTGTGGAGTTTTTTTTCACTACCTGTCCGTCTATTTGTCCTATAATGACGCAAAATTTGCTCCAAGTGCAGTCTGCCTTTGCTGATGATTCAGGAATCAGTCTTGTCTCTATTTCGATTAATCCTGTATATGATACTCCTGAAGTACTTACCAATTATGCAAAAAAATATGGGATAACACATCCAAATTGGCATTTACTTACTGGGGATCAAGACAGGATTTACCAAATGGCGAATAAAGGTTTTAATCTTTATGTGGGCCCTGGCGCCGAAATTGATGGGGGTTTTGAGCACTCAGGTTTTTTTGCGTTAGTCGATGGTCAAGGAAATATTCGATCGCGCTATGATCAATATGGAAACCCGATAATTTATTACGACGGTTTAGAGCTCAAGCAAGTTTCCAATTTAATTAACGATATTAGCGTGCTTCTAAAGGAAAAATGATGAAACAGTTTTTACAATCCCGATATAAATTTGTGATTTGGGCCCTATCGGCACTTATACCTGTAGTTGTTGCCATATTATTTCGCGTTCGCCTTCCAGAGGTCGAGCCACTTATGTTTTTACCCCCGATTTATGCGGGCATTAATGCCATTACCGCGGTGCTTTTGGTAGCGGCTGTACGGCAAATTAAAAAAGGGAATCGGGCAAGGCACGAGCGATTAATGTCTACTGCCATATTGTGTTCCATTGCTTTTTTGGTGATGTATGTCGCGTATCACATGACCTCTGATCCTACCCCGTACGGTGGCGAAGGGTTTCTGAGAGGGGCTTATTATTTTATCCTGATCAGTCATATCGTTTTGTCCATATCAGTCATCCCCTTAGTGCTTTTCACTTATTATTATGCGAGTACGGAGCAATTTGCGCAGCATAGAAAAATCGCTAAAATCACTTTTCCTATATGGCTTTACGTGGCGGTAACAGGGGTCATTGTTTATTTGATGATTGCGCCGTACTATGCCTAGGGGAGCCACGAAAAATCTGCTTTTAATCATTGCCTTGGTTATTTTTTCGGTGGAGTTTAATGCGCTCTTGGCCCAATGTGCGATGTGTCGTGCGGTTTTAGAGAGTGATGCCTCAGGTCAAGCGGCCAAGGGAATCAATAACGGCATCGTTTACCTTATGGTTTTTCCTTATTTATTGGTCGGTGCTGTCGGTTATGCCGTCTATAAAATAAGGCGCTCAAAGTCTTAACAAAGATTTCACACAATTATCACGCCTAGGGGCTTATTTTTGGTGCTTTTGAAGAGATAATGATTGAAATCGACAACCTGCATAAATCCTACGCCGTAGGACAAAATCAACTTCACGTTCTCAAGGGCATAAATTTCTCGGTAAATTCTGGGGAGATGGTGGCGATTATGGGGTCTTCCGGCTCTGGAAAATCGACTTTTCTCAATATTCTTGGCATGCTAGACGAGGCAGACCAAGGAAGTTATATTTTGGATGGTACGCCAATCAAAAACTTAAATGAGTCGCTAGCGGCTCGTTATCGCAATCAATTTTTGGGGTTTATTTTTCAGTCCTTTAATCTTATATCCTATAAGTCTGCTCTGGACAACGTTGCTTTGCCGCTTTACTATCAGGGGGTGAAACGTCAAGAGCGCACTGAGCGCGCCATGCATTATTTAGAAAAGGTTGGCTTGGCCAGCTGGGCAGAACACCTGCCCAATGAGCTTTCTGGAGGACAAAAACAACGTGTGGCCATTGCTCGTGCCTTGGCGAGTGACCCTAAGGTTCTTTTGGCCGATGAACCCACAGGAGCCTTAGACTCAAAAACCTCATATGAGGTCATGGAACTGATTCAAGAAATTAACGATGAAGGCAAAACTATTTTGTGTGTGACCCACGAACTCGATATCGCTCATATGTGCCGCCGAATCGTTCACTTAAAGGATGGGTTGATACTCAAAGACGAACGGGTGGAGCAAGTCCGCGCAAAAAATGCTTTGAATGTTTAGTTTAGAGCGTTGGCAAGAAATTTTTGAAACCCTAAACAAGAACAGATTGCGCACTTTTCTTACCGCGTTGTCTGTAGCTTCAGGGATCTTTATTTTGGTGATTCTACTCGGGGTGAGTACGGGGATTCAAAATGGGGTTCAATCTGAGTTTGAACAAGATGCGACCAATAGAATTTCGGTTTGGACCGGGGTCACGACTAAGGAGTACAAAGGGCTTAATCCCGGGCGATACATCCAACTCAAAAATGAAGATTTTAATCTGATCTCTAAAAACTATAGGGACTATATAGAGTACGAAACCCCAATTTTTTCTATCTGGGGCGGCTCCGTTAGTTACAAAGACCAAAGTGGTAATTACCGCTTAGAAGGCGCTTATCCCGATCAGCAGTTTATCGAAAACGAAACTATGGTTTCGGGTCGATTTATTAATCAAAGTGATTTAAATCAGTCGGCAAAGGTGGCTGTGATCGGCAATCAAATGAAATTAGATCTTTTTAAAGAGGTTGATCCGATCGGGGAACAAATTGATATTCAAGGCATCAATTTTATTGTGGTTGGGGTTTATAGTGATCCGGGAGGCAATCGAGAAGAGAATCGCATTTTTTTGCCCTTAAGCACAGCCCAAAAAGTTTATAATGCGCAAGATAAATTACGCTCTCTGGCTTATACAGTAAAAATGAGCGATAATTTTGAACAAGCGGTATCCCTTTCTCGCGCGATGACCGAAAGGATCGATAGCGATTTGCGTCAGAAGTTCAGTATTGCACCAGATGACCAATCTGCCGTTCGCGTGTTTAATACATTGGAGGAGGCAAAAAAAATATATGGATTAATTGATACCATCAGGGCCGTTTTTTGGTTCATCGGTATTGGAACTATTATTGCAGGAATTGTTGGGGTAAGCAATATTATGCTCATTGTGGTTAAGGAGCGAACAAAAGAGATTGGTATCAGAAAAGCCCTTGGGGCTTTGCCATGGTCCATTATCGGAATGATTCTTCAAGAAGCCATATTTATTACCGCAGTGGCGGGTTTTGTCGGTCTTTTTCTAGGTGTGGGTCTGCTTGAGCTGATTGGGCCGATGGTTGATTCTGCCTTTATTAAGTATCCACAAGTGGACTTTACCACAGCCATGACCACAGTATTTGTGCTCATTACGGCAGGAGCTTTGGCGGGATTTATTCCTGCACAGAGAGCGGCACATATAAAACCTATTGAGGCCTTAAGAGACGAATAATGCTACAAAAAGAACGCTGGGACGAAATACTCGAGGCACTTAATGCCAACCGCTTTAGAACCATCATGACTGCTTTTGGTGTCTTTTGGGGGATTTTTATTTTGGTTATATTACTCGCGCTCACGAATGGTTTAAAAAATGGCGTTCAGGCGGATTTTGGAGACTTTGCCACGAATACGATTTTTATGTGGACTCAAAGCACCTCTATGCCTTATCAGGGCTTTACCAAAGGACGTTATTTTAACTTTAGACAGTCTGATGTGGCCTTACTCAAAGAAAAATTTCCTGAATTGCGTTTTGTTTCACCGCGCAATCAATTGGGGGGTTTTCGGGGGTCAAACAACGTAACGCGTGGAGATAAAACTGGGGCCTTCAACATTTATGGGGACAATCCAGAATACATCAAACAAGAACCTTTAGATGTTTTAAAAGGGCGCTTTTTGTCTTACTCCGATATTCAAGATGAGCGAAAAGTGGCTGTAGTTGGCACCGATGTGATCAAGAGCCTATTTGATATTGGAGAAGAACCCATTGGGTCGTATATAAAAATCAATGGGATAAATTTTATGGTTATTGGCGTGGTTAAAAAAACCTCAAGTCAAGGCGATAACCAAGAAGACGCCAACACCATTTATATTCCATTTTCAACTTTTGGGAAGGCATTTAATTATGGGGATATTGTAGGCTGGATGGCCATTACCGCTATTGATGAAGTGCCTATTACCCAAATTAAGCCAGAAATCATGAAGGAAATGCGCGCAGCGCACAAGGTCCATCCGGATGATGAGCGGGCCATTGGACATTTTGATTTGGCAGAGCAATTTCAAAAGATTACCGGTTTATTCTCAATTTTAAGCTTTGTCGGCTATTTCGTTGGCGCATTAGTATTGATGTCCGGGGTCATCGGAATTAGTAATATTATGCTGATCGTGGTCAAAGAACGCACCAAAGAAATCGGGATAAGACGCGCTCTCGGGGCTACGCCAAGAGAGATCCGAGGCCAAGTGTTGCAAGAATCGATGTTTTTGACCCTTATTTCGGGTATGGCAGGCATTAGTTTTGCCGCCGGATTAATTTGGGTCATGAATACACTTTTGGATGCCGCGGGCTCTGTAGAAAATTTTGCAAATCCGTCGGTGAGTGTCGGGGTTATTTTTATTGCGTTAACCATTTTGGTCATCTCTGGATTACTGGCCGGAATGATTCCCGCCACGCGTGCCACTCAAATGAAACCCGTCGATGCCTTGCGCATGGACTAACAAAACATGAATAAAAAGTATTAATACAACCAACAATGAAAAGAAGAGGAACTTTAATCACGTTAATTATTATCGGTGTCTTATTTATCCTAGGGGTACGCTATATCTGGCTCAAGGATCAGCAAGACCCCATTGTTTATGAGTACGATCAGGCGACTATAGGTTCTGTCGTTAAAAAGACTGTGGCTACAGGAAGTATTGTTCCTAAAGAAGAGGTGCTTATCAAGCCCAATATTTCTGGAATTATTGACGCCATTTTTGTGGAAGCTGGCCAAACGGTGGTCACGGGCGATTTAATTGCAAAAGTCCGCGTCGTCCCGAACATTAATTCCCTAAACAGCGCACAAAACAACATTAAGGCGGCCAAGACTCAAGTAGAGACGGCCCGATTGGCTTTAGAACGTCAAACCAGTATATACGAACGTCAACAGGTATTGTTTCAAAAAGGAGTCATCTCGGCAAACGAATTTGATACGGCGCGATTGTCTTTTGACCAGGCCACCCAACGATACAATCAAGAACAAGTCAATTTACGTGCGGCAGAACAGACTTTTGATATTGTCAAGACGGGTTCAACCCAAGGACTTGGGGCTGTGGCCAACACAGAAATTCGCGCAACGGTTTCTGGGATGGTTCTCGATGTTCCTGTTAAGGTCGGAAATCAAGTCATTGAGTCAAATAATTTTAATGACGGAACGACCATTGCTATTTTGGCGGATGTCAATAAAATGATTTTTGAAGGGAAATTAGACGAGAGTGAGGTTGGAAAGATCAAAGAGAACTTAGCCTTAGAAATTACAGTGGGGGCCATTGAGGATAAGTCTTTCGATGCCGTACTAGACTATATCGCTCCCAAAGGCATTGAGGAGAACGGCGCAGTACAGTTTGAAATAAAAGGAAGTTTAAGTAAAAAAGACACGACGTTTATTCGCGCAGGCCTCAGTGCTAATGCCTCGATAATCTTAGCGCGAGCCGACAGTGTGCTCACCATAAAAGAGTCCTTAGTTCAGTATGATCGAGAAACACAACAAGCCTTTGTTGAAATTGAAACCGGTGATCAGAAATTTGAGCGTAGAGACTTAACCCTGGGCATCAGTGACGGTTTAATTGTAGAAGTCTTGTCAGGAATAAGTCAAGAAGACAAAATAAAAGTGTGGAATCAACTCAAACAACCCGACGGAAGACCTTAAGCTAAGCTGAAGAACCTTACCTTTGTGTTGCAATACGTATAAAAACCCATTGGGGTCGAATTAAAATTATGAAACGATTTGCTATTGTTATTGCGTTAGCGACGATTATGTCTGCCGGCGCTCAAACGAAAAAATGGACCTTACAAGAGTGCGTGGAATACGCGATGTCCAACAATATTTCTCTGAAACAAAGTGTTTTGGATCAAGAGCTTGCTCGCCTTGAGAAGGCCGATGCCGTAGGAGCGTATTTACCAAACCTAAATGGGTCCTTGTCCAATTCCTGGAATACCGGTCTTACTCAAAATGTAACTACGGGTGTATTGGAAAATCAAACTTCTCGAAACTCATCCTACAGTGTAACTGCAGGTATTTCAGTTTTTCAAGGGTTGCGGAATTTAAGGAGTTTGCAGCGCGCCAAAATAAATACCATGGCGGCTCAGTATGGTTTGGAGAAAATGCAGGATGATATTGCCTTATTCGTAGCCAATGCATTTTTGCAAGTCCTCACCAATAAAGCCAATGTCGCGGTCTTAGAAGCCCAGAACCAGGTTACTGTAGGTCAGATAGAACGCACCCAAGAACTGGTCAATGCCGGTGTTCTCCCTGAAGGAGATTTACTAGAGATTCAAGCGGCAGATGCCACTGAAAAGCAGAACATTGTTGCTGCCCAAAACGGGGTGACTCTGTCGCTCATCAATTTAGCTCAGTTATTACAGATTCGCGATTACGATAGTTTTGATATTGTCGATCAAGGCTATGATATATTGGGAACAGAAATATTGGAAAAAACCCCGCAACAGCTCGTGGCCGCTGCGCAGGCGTACCGCAAAGAAGTGCTCATCGCAGAAACTAATGTTGCCCTGGCTCAAAAAGACTTGCAGATTGCACGCAGTGCTTATTTGCCCTCTATTGGTGCATTTTTTAACTATAATACCCGAGAGTCCGATCGGTTTAGTGGCATAACGACCCTAGTCGATTCTGATAATCCCGTGGTGAGCACTGCTGATCCCATCGGATTTGTTGATGGTAGTGGTGCGGCCGTTTACGGATTTGCGCCAAATATTATCGGTTATCAAGAAGTAGCGGCTAAGCCGTTTCAGGAACAGCTTTATTTGAATGATGGGATTTCCTATGGGGTGCAAATGAACATTCCCATCTTTAACGGAAACAGTACGCGAAATAACGTAAAGCGAAGCAAACTTAATCTCATGCGTCGTGAATTGCTCTTGGAGCAGGCCAAAATGGATTTAGAGAGCACGGTATACCAGGCTTTTGTTGATGCCAAAGGCGCGTTAAAATCTTATGATGCCGCTGTGAAGGCTATGAATTCTCAGCAACTGGCTTATCAATACGCGCAACAGCGATATGATGTAGGACTGATAAATGCCTTTGATTTTAGCCAGTCTAAAACCCGCCATGATAATGCGGTTATCGATGTAAATAGAGCGAAATACGATTATATTTTTAAATTGAAAGTTTTAGAGTTGTATTTTGGTGTTCCAGTTTCGGAATTAAAATTTTAATTATGACCTCAAAAAAACGCCTTTGGATTGTAATAGCGATTATTGTATTGATTGTCATTCTGGTCGCCGGGAAGAAGTTCTTTGGTAAGGACGAGAATCAACGACTTGTTGATATAGAAGAAGTGATTGCCCGTGACCTTACACAGAGTGTCGCGGCGACAGGTAAAATTCAGCCAGAAATCGAAGTTATGTTGTCTTCTGAGGTTTCAGGTGAAATTATTGAATTGCCTATTAGTGAGGGTGATCAGGTACAAAAGGGGGATTTGTTGGTGCGCATTAATCCCGATTTAATTCAATCTGCGCTGCGACAGGCCGAGGCGGGATTGCAAAACGCTAAAGCAGGTCTTGCCCAGGCAGAGGCCTCTTTGCGTAACGCACAATTAAATTACGATCGTAACAAAACCCTCTTTGAAAAAGGGGTGATTTCCAAAAGTGAATGGGACCGAACCGTTGCCGATTTTGAGATGGCCGAGGCGACGAAAAATTCTGCATTTTTCACTGTAGAAAGCGCTCGTTCTAATGTGCAACAAGGTCAAGATAATTTAAATCGCACTTCGATTTTTGCGCCGATGTCTGGAACCATTTCCAAATTAGCCGTGGAGCTCGGTGAGCGCGTGGTGGGGACAGCCCAAATGGCGGGAACGGAGATTGTACGCGTGGCGGATCTTTCGAATATGGAGGTTGAGGTTGATGTCAATGAAAATGATATTGTGAAGGTCTCTATTGGAGACACCACTGAGGTTGAGGTGGATGCTTATTTGAAACGAGTATTTAAAGGTGTTGTGACTGAAATTGCTAATTCTGCCCAGTCAACACTTTCTGTAGACCAAGTGACCAATTTCAAAGTTAAAGTTCGGGTCCTGCCAGAATCTTATCAAGACCTTATGGAGGGGAAACCAGAACACTACGCTCCATTCAGGCCAGGTATGACGGCTACTGTGGATATTCAAACAGAACGTCGTAATGATATTATAGCCATTCCTATAAGTGCAGTGGTCATTAAAACCGATACGACTGCCCGAAAGCCAGGAGCCCCTGCGCCAAAGCTTGATCTTAACGCCGAACGATTTGAGTGTGTTTTTGTCATGAATGAAAATACGGCCTCGCTTCGCGTGATAAAAACCGGTATTCAGGACGATAGCCGTATTGAGATTACTTCAGGCTTAGCTTTGGGCGATCAAGTTATTACAGGCCCCTATAATACGGTTACTAAACTTTTAGATCCCGGAGATCGAGTAGCGCTGGACACTCAGGAAAAGGAGTCCGAAGAGGAATAAATAGATCAAATGATACTTTGCATTGAAACCGCAACGACAAATTGTTCTGTCGCAATTTTTAATGGATTAGACTGTGTTGCCTTAAAAGAAGATTCCACCTCGGGCTACAGTCATAATGAACAACTCCATGTTTTCATTAGCGATGTTCGTCTTCAGGCGGGGATTAACTTAAACCAACTCACGGCGATCGCTGTCAGTAAAGGACCAGGGTCCTATACAGGTCTGCGCATTGGAGTTTCTGCGGCAAAAGGTCTTTGTTATGCATTATCCATTCCTTTAATTGCCATAGAGACGCTAAGTATACTTGGGCAAGCCGCTTCAGGGGAGCGTACAGATTTTATAATTCCAATGATTGATGCCCGAAGGATGGAGGTTTATTCTTGTGTTTTAGATCGTAACAGTAAGCCACTGGATTCGGCAGAGGCTGAAATATTAAGTGAATCGTCTTATGGCGATTATCTGCAAAAAGGCCGGGTGACCTTTATAGGAAATGGGGTTGAAAAATGGCAAGCAGTTTGCAAGCATTCAAATGCGAAATACCTAGAGGGCGTGTTGCCCAGTGCTCGAGAAATGGGTGTTTTGGCCGATGCGTTATACTCAAAAAAAGAATTTGTTGATGTTGCCTATTTCGAGCCCTATTATCTAAAAGATTTTCAAACTTCCATAAAAGCTTGATTTTAGATTTTGGTGTGCCGAACTAAGTAGCCTCAAGCACAAGTGATTCTCAGAAAAGAAATTCAGGGAATGCCCTAGAGTCGGTTGTAATATCCGATAAATCGGACGAGGTCAATATCTTTTTTCAAATTGAGGCGATACTTTTTAACAGCTGCAGACAGAGCCTTTTTGTCTTCTGGAAACAAGGCGAGTACTTTTTTGGTCGAGGAGGGGAGTTCTGTAAAATCCCCCGAAGGACTTAATAGGTAGAAATCACCACGGTCTGAATAAGTCGAGGGAACATCTCGCGTTAGACTCGTTGTCGCTCGAGAGCCTTCAACAAATAACTTGTAATTTTTCTTGAGTAAGGTAATTTTTTCCCCGCGGACCACCACTTGATAATACTGTAATTCATAACGATTGTTCACACTGGGAAGCGTTATAAATTCCTCGTTGTTCACAAGGACTTTCATGCCCTGTGCTTTTGTGACCACTTGCGCTAATTCGTCTGGGGTATTTAAATCGGTTACGGCCAAGAAAATGTCTCTGTAGGCGTTGTATTTAAGCAATACATTCGATGCAGCAAGTTTGTCGTTTAAATAAATGGAGCCTTTGTGGTACTGGTCGTGATAATAAGGCGACCCTGTCGTATTTCCGTCTGATACAAATCGATCACCACTGCGTACCGTTTGAAAGTTAAGTTCTAGACCAGCAGGTTGCGCCCATGCGATCATGGTAAACAGTGAAAAAATTAGGATTGCGATAGATCTATTCATGTGGAAAAATATTGAAGGCGCTAATATAATTATATGACCGAGGAACTTGTGTTAAAAAAAACGAAAATTTCGTTAAATCAAAGGTTGAAACGCGTAATCAAAACCCTGAGTCTGTAAAGGAATTTTTAGGCATTAATCGCTTCTACATGCTCAACCCTACCTTGAGTCATTTCCATTAAAAGGGACTGAATGCCATTTTTTAAAGTCATGGTGGAAGAGGGGCAACCACTGCATGCACCCTGTAATAAAACCCGGACCGTTTTGGATTTTGGATCAAAAGAATCAAAGGCAATATATCCGCCATCACCAGCGACGGCGGGGGTCACAAATTCTTCAAGTAGTGCGATGATTTCTTTGTCTTGATCATTGCGTTGAATCAGTGGCTGCGTGGGCAAAGCTCCTGATTCTGAGGGCGCTTCTTGGAGTGCGGCATCCGTTAGAACAGCCTTCCCTTGGGTTATAAAATTTTGAATTAGTATTTTAAGCGAATCAATTAAGTCGGTCCAAGAAATGGCCTCGATTTTAGATACAGAAATATAATTCTGATGCATAAAGACGGCACTTACTCCATGAATTTGAAATAGTTCTTGAGCCAAAGGCGCGTGGATGGCTTCCTCAGAATTATTGAACTCAAATCTTTTTGGAACAAGTGTTCTATTGGCGACAAACTTCATTGTATTAGGATTCGGTGTACTTTCTGCGTAAACCGTAATATTTTGAGGCTTTGGGCTTGGGGTATTGACCAAAGGACGGCCACTGTTCAGGTAATCCTCTATGGCCATAGATAGCTGATCTAAAATCATATCCCAAGCCACAATGTCATATTTTTCAACAGCAACAAAATTTTGTGCTAAAAAAATCGTTTTTACAAACGGCAAGTAAAAAAGCTCTTGCGCTAACGGAGATGGTTTGGCCTGGTCTATGTTATGAAACTCATAGGACGTATTTTGAACCAAGAAGGCGTTCGCTTCAAACTTGTAAATTTTCTCGTTTGTGGTGGGTTTTGGGGTAATTTTATAATTCAAAGACATGGTGCAATTTTTCTGTTGTAAAAATAGTGATTTCGTAAAAATCAAACCCAAGAACTAAAGTCAATTATTTGCTAATTATTGGGTGATAAAAAAGGAGTATGAATTAAGTTAAAAAAGACTGCTTAGATGCCTGAAAATGGCATAAATCGTAAAAATTTCCTTACTTTTCCCCCTTAATAGAAGTCCTATTATGAGAATATTTACTCCTAGTCGTTTATATACGCTTTTATTTCTTCTTTTATTCCCTCTAGCACAGGCTTTTGCGCAAGGAGGTACCTGCTCGAGTATCGAGCCATTTTGTGCGGGAAACCAAGCCTTAATTTTTGCTAATTGTAATAACAGCGATCCTGATTGTAACCCAACGGCTGAGATTGGTCCAGATTATGGCTGTCTCTTTTCGCAACCTTACCCGGCCTGGTTCTTTTTACAAATAGATGAGCCGGGGAATTTAAATTTTACCATCACCCAAAATACAAGTTTTGATGTCAATGGTAACCCCACAGGAACAGGGCTAGATGTAGATTTTATCGCATGGGGTCCTTTTGCCCAGGGGGCAGACCTATGCGATTATTCTCAACTGCAAGCACAAAATGAAATAGCCTGTAGTTACTCTACGGCCCCAGTAGAGTCTTTCAGTATAAATGGAGCGCAATCAGGCGAAATCTACGTTTTAGTCATTACAAACTTTAATCAATCGGCGGGTTTCATTAAGCTTGAACAAACCAATGCGGGCCAACAAGGTGCAGGAAGCACAGACTGTTCTATTCTGGCCAATGACACCGCTTGTGATGGAGATGTCATCACGTTTGACGCGACGACCACTGGCGCGGTTGCTTACGACTGGACCTATGAATCTCCTGCAGGGTCTGGAAATTATGTTCAATTTGTCCCCGCTGAGACGAGTCCTACTTTGGACGTTACAGTGACGGGAAATTATCGTTGTGAAGTCACTTTGACGGCGGCACTAGAATTTCAGGAGACCTTTAACACAGGCGTTGGAATCTCTTGTAACCTCAATGGGGCAAGTACGACCTATACCTGCTACACCGCGGGTGTTATGGAGGATGGGGAATATATTGTAACCAATACTTCTAATGGTTTGAATGCGGGCTGGCATCAGAATATGGTGGATCATACGATTGGTGACACAAACGGCCGAATGCTTTTTGTAAACGCGGATATCCCTGTGGGTGAATTTTATCGCCGAACAATTTCATTAGATCCAAATACTGATTACTCACTAAGTGCCTGGATATCGACTGTATACGATACAGATACTGGAATTTGTGTGCCAAATAGTGTGCCTTCTAATGTCCGTTTCCGTGTGGAAAATATGTCCGGGGGAATCCTTCAAGAAACCGTTACAGGAAATATAGCCAATGGGCCAGATCCGGATTGGCAAGAGTACTCTATTGCATTCAATACAGGGACGAACACCAATGTCCAATTAGTGCTTTTGAATAATGCTCCAGGAGGTTGTGGTAACGACATTGCCATTGATGACATTAGTTTGTCACAATTAAATAATACGCCAGAAATTTTCTTTTTTGAGGCCATATTTCTCCCTCAGCCAGTCATTGAAACCGCACCGGATGATTTATTTGTCTGTAATAATAACGGACTTACCCTGGGTATTTTTGATCTTACAATAAATCAGCCACTAGCCATCGGGTCACAAGATCCCGCTGAGCTGAATGTATTTTATTTTGACGGCGCTGGAAATCCAATAGCTGATCCAACGGCGCATACCATAACGGGGACCACTGAAACCATAACCATAAGACTTGAAGAACTTACTGGATTGTGTTTTGCTGAAGAGACTTTTGATATCATTTACACGACGGTTCTTGCGGGGCCGGTAAATAATTTTATCGTTTGTGATAATGATGGTAATGGAAGTGAACCGATAAATTTAGCTGCTGAATTTGATGCTCAGGTGTTGAATGGTCAACCCGCTGGAAATTTCACCATTTCTTACCATAATTCTCAGGCTGAGGCGAATTCAGGAGCCAACCCGCTCAGTTCTCCTTACAATGCATCTGCACCTTTTGAAAATATATTTGTACGGTTTACCAGTACAATTGACCCAAATTGTAGCGATACGAATCAAAACTTTATCATCAACATAACATCACCCCCAATCATTGCCGCTCCTCCTGTGGATCTAGCCCAATGTTCTTCAGATGTTACTGTTCCTGGTATTTTTGACTTAACGGTGAATGAACCTATAGTCCTTGGGACACAGGATCCAGCGAATATTGTGATTACTTATTACGATGTGTTGGGTTCTCAAATTCTTTTTCCAGGAGCGTATACGATCACCGGAGTATCTGAAACGATAACGATTAGATTAGACGATATTTTAGGCGATTGTTTTGTAGAAGCTACTTTTGAAATTACCTATACGCAAGCGCTCTCAGGGGAGGTTGAGGATTATAATTTATGTGATTTAGACGGAAGTGGTGATGAGCCGATTAATTTGCCGGTGACCTTCAATACTCAGGTGCTTAACGGACAGCCGCTCGGAGATTATTTTATTACCTATCACGGCAGTCAACTGGATGCAGATTTGAGTCAAAACGCCCTACCGAATCCTTATACAGTAACAGGCCCTAGCGAGCAGATTTTTGTTCGTTTAGAAAACAGAGACGATCCAACCTGCTTCGATACTGCAGAGAATTTCACCATATTTTTAATCCCTCCCCCCGTTCCTGGTGCTATAGACACTTACGTTGTTTGCGACACGGACAACGATGGATTTGCTGAGTTTGATTTAAGCGAGTTAGTGGTTGATTTGCAGGGGGGCAATGGAGATTTGCTCATTACCTT